>CALWJG010000128.1 GCA_944380945.1 uncultured Agathobaculum sp.
AGCGCGGACGCGCTCTGCTCAAGCGCTGTGACCGCCGCAGGCAGTGCGGCGGCATCCTCGATCAGGCCGAGCGGCCGGCCGTCGGCCAGCACCAGCGTGCCCGCGCGCGTCAGCAGCGCGCCGGGCACAAAGAGCAGCGGCACAAATACCGCCAGCGCGCACAGGCCGCGTCGTCGGCCGATCTGCTCCGCCGCACCGGCAAGGCGGGACCACAGCGGCAGATCGTAAATCGCGCAGATCAGCCGGTCGAGCAGCAGAATGGCCCGCACCAGCCCATACAGCAGGCTGACGAGCAGCCCGCAGACAAAAGACAACAGATTTCGCATGACGGTAGTATGGAGAGATTGTCCTCTCCATATTCCCCTCCTTTCGCTGTTCAAGGTTACAGTTTGGTAACAAAGAACAGCTTACGCAACGCAAGGGGCAAAGTCATGCGAAACCTGTCGCAGGATCATCAGAAATTTATTTTTTTACCACGCTGCCCGTGAAATCCGTAGGGAAAAAGCGCGGATCGAGCGGTTTTGCCTGATAATACCGGTCGAGCACTGCGCGCTGCAGCGAGACCGCGAGCGGCACGGCCGCATCGAACAGGTCGGTGAAGGAATCCGTGCGCTCGACGCCGTCCGACAGCCAGGGGCGGTGCGTCAGGTTGGCGCAGTCCGCGGCGAGCGGCTCGGCCGGACGGATGAGCGAGGAGGCAAGCCCGCTTTTGCCCGCGATGCGCTCCAGCCGGAGCAGACGGGTGCGCGTATGCGCGCCGCTGTGCGTCAGGCGGAGCAGGCGACGCATATCGTGGAACGAGCGGTAGGCCGCCGCCGGGGCGAGGTGCACGCCGTAAGCCGTCCGCGCGGTGCGGGCGAGCACCCGGGCGAGCACGGTGCATTCCGGGGCCTTGGGGTCGAGCAGGCGGTAGGCCTCGAACGAGGCGGGCGACGCGTCGATGTAATCGGCGATCATCACGCCGTCAATATCGCTTTCCACCAGCCGGCGGCGCGCCTCCGCCGAATATCCAGGCATGAACAGCGCCAGCCGGTCGGCCTGCGCCCGGATGAACGCGTGGGTGACGCGGTCGAGCGCGTAATTCGTGCAGAAGCCGAACACATAGGCGAGCGCAGCGGTGCTGCGCTCCTGCACCGCGGCCGCGCACAGCGCTTCAAACAGCACGGCGGGCGGCTCGGTGCGCATGCGCTGCGCGAGCCGGTGCACCGGGCTGGGGAAGGGCAGGTGGTAGAGTGCGAGCGGCTCCGGACCCTGCGCGCCCCAGCGGTAGCCGGCGGGGCTGGCGGCGGCGATGCGCGCGGCGGACTCGCCTGTGACGCGCTGCACGGTCGCAGCAAAGATGTGGTGGGTGGCAAAAGACGGCATGGGGCATCCTCCCTTGGTGCAATAGGATATGGCAATAGTATAAGCCATTGCGCAGCAAAAAGCCAGACCGGCGCGGGAAAAATCCGCGCCGCAGTGTGTTTTCCCGCGCACAGCCGTTGCAAAAAGCCGAAGAAAGCGGTATACTGTTGAAAGAAAAAATCGGGAAACACGAATTCCCTTATCATTTGGAGGAATGGCAAACATGAAACTCGGCATCGTCGGTCTGCCCAATGTCGGCAAGTCCACTTTGTTCAATGCGATCACCCAGGCGGGCGCGGAGAGCGCCAACTACCCCTTCTGCACGATCGACCCCAACGTCGGCATGGTCGCCGTGCCGGATGAGCGGCTCCAGCCGCTGACTGACCTGTACCACGCGAAAAAGACCACCCCGGCGGTGGTCGAGTTTGTGGATATCGCGGGTCTGGTGCGCGGCGCGAGCAAGGGCGAGGGCCTGGGCAACAAGTTCCTGTCCCACATCCGCGAGGTGGACGCGATCGTCCACGTCGTGCGCTGCTTTGATGATGATAACATCGTCCATGTCGAGGGTTCGGTCGATCCCGCGCGCGACATCGAGACCATCAACCTCGAGCTGATCCTCGCGGACATCGAGCATCTGGAGCGCCGTCTGGAGCGCACCCGCAAGGCCGCCAAGGCGGACAAGAAGCTGAATAAGGACGTGGAGATCCTCGAGGCGCTCAAGGCGCATCTGGAGGAGGGCAAGACCGCCCGCACGTTCGAGGGCTTCGGCGAGGACGAGGACGTCATCCGTGTGGTGAACGAGAGCGACCTGCTCTCGGCCAAAAAGGTGATTTACGCCGCCAACATGGATGAGGCCGGCTTCACCGGAAACGACGCGGAAAACGCGCGGCTCAAGGCCGTGCAGGCGATCGCGGACGCGGAGGGCGCGATGGTGCTGCCCATCTGCGCCAAGCTCGAGGAGGACATCGCGGGCATGGAGCCGGAGGAGAAGGAGATGTTCCTGTCCGAGCTCGGCCTGCACGAGTCCGGTCTGGACCGCCTGATCAAGGTCTGCTACGACCTGCTCGGCCTGATGAGCTACCTGACTGCGGGCGAGCAGGAAGTCCGCGCTTGGACGATCGAAAAGGGCACCAAGGCGCCGCAGGCGGCGGGCAAGATCCACTCGGACTTTGAGCGCGGCTTCATCCGCGCCGAGGTCATCAATTACAAGGATCTGATCGAGCTGGGCTCGCTGGCGGCCGCGCGCGAAAAGGGCCTTGTCCGCTCGGAGGGCAAGGAATACGTCATGCAGGACGGCGACGTGGTGCTGTTCCGCTTCAACGTATAATTTTCCCGGGAAATTACCGGCCATAATGCAAAAAGCGTGGATGCGTCTGCATCCACGCTTTTGTGTTTTCCTGCGTTTTTCCGGTCATTCCGGCAGCTGGCACGCGCGCAGCAGCCGGACGGCAAACGCGCGCGTGAGCGCGTAGACGGAATACGCCGTATGCTCGACCTGCGCCGCCTCCATGGCGGCCTTCTGCTTGTCGGTGTGCGAGGTATAGGGATAGACGCCGAACAGAAAGGGGAAAAAGGCGTAGACAAACGCCTGCACCTCGCCGGCGTCCATGCGCGGGAAAAACTTTTCCAGACAGCGGGTGACCGCGCGCAGCGCGGCCGCATACGCCTTTTTGAACGCCACCAGATTGTCCAGCCGGCAGTTGGTCTCCATGTCGTAGAGGTTCATGCTCATCAGTTTGAGCATGCAGCCGCGCTTTTCCAGCGTGCGGGCGAGCGCATCGGCAAAGCCGTCCGCGTCCAGCGCGTCGTGCTGCGTGCAGACAGTGTCAAGATCCGCGGCCCACGCCGCGTGCTCGCGCTCGAGCAGGGCGAGGAAGATCTCCTCCTTGGTCTGGAAATAGTTGTAGATCGAGGTGCGCGTGAACGAGGTTTTGGCCCCGATGTCGCGGATCGTGATCTCCCGGAACCCCATCGTCTGATAGAGCAGCGCGCAGGCGTTGACGATCTCCTCTTTCCGCGCGTTGGTCAAGGCTTCCGAACCCTTGGGCATAACCGTTTCTTCCTTTCCGGCGGACCGCACCGGCGCGGCCCGCTGTTTGATCCCGGCCTGCGGTGTGCGCTCAGCCCTTCAGGACGCGCTGCGCCCAGTCCGCTGCGCCCGCGCCGTTCAGCAGCTGGCCCTTGGCCCAGCTGGCCGCGGGGCAGTGCGCCTGCAGGCTCTTTTCCGCCTTGCCGATGCCGCTGCCGCCCGAGGTGGCGAACGGGATCAGCGTCTTGCCGGAAAAATCGTAGCTCTCGAGGAAGGTGTCCACGATGCGCGGCTCGACATACCACCAGATCGGGAAGCCGATCAGCACGGTGTCGTACTGCGCCATATCCTGCACGCCGCCGGCAATGGCCGGACGGCAGGCCGGGTCGTTCATCTCGATGGTGCTGCGGCTCTTTTTGTCCATCCAGTTCAGGTCGGCGTCGGTATAGGGCTCGGCCGGCTGGATCTCATACAGATCCGCGCCCGTGGCCGCGGCCATCTCCTTTGCCGCGCGGGCGGTCACGCCGCTCGCAGAAAAATAGGCGATCAATGCTTTTGCCATGGTGGGATGCTTCCTTTCTTACCGTTCGATCAGCTCATATTCCCGGCTGCCCGCGCCCAGCGCGGCCGCCGCTTCGATGGTGTGGATGCCGTTGCGGCTGTTGACGCGCTCCATAAAGTGCGCCTTGCCCGGATCGTCCGACTGCATGACCAGATCGATGCACGCCTGATCGATGGCGACCGGGTCGAGCGAAGCGAGGATGCCGATGTCCTGCATGCAGGGGTCCTCGGCGACCATGCAGCAGTCGCAGTCGACCGACAGGTTTTTCATTACGTTGATGAACGCGATCTTGCCCTTGAAGTGCTCGGCCACGCTGTATGCCGCGTCCGCCATGGCCTCGGGGAAGGCCACCTTGTCCGCGTGCTGCTTCCAGGTCTCATAGCGGTCGTCGGTCTTGCCTGCCGAGTGGATGAGCGCCTTGCCCGCGCGGGACGCGCAGCCGATCGCCAGCTGCTTGAGCGCGCCGCCGTAACCGCCCATGGGGTGGCCCTTGAAGTGTGCCAGCACCAGCATGGAGTCATAGTTTTCGATGTTTTTGCCCAAAAGATTCTGCTTGAGCACCTTACCGTTCGGGATGGGCCAGACCACGTCCGGGCCTTCGGCATCCATCAGGTCGACGGGGAAGTATTTGGTCCAGCCGTGCTCCTCGAGCAGCTTCAGGTGGGATTCGGTGTTGTCGCGCACGCCGCCGGTAGCGTCGCCATAGGCGGTGTTGCATTCGACGATCGTGCCATGCACGTCCTCCACCATGGGCTTCCAGAATTCCGGATGCAGGAAGTTCTGGTTGCCCTTTTCGCCCGAGTGGACCTTGACCGCCACCTTGCCGGGCAGCGCAAGGCCGAGCGCGTGGTACAGCCGGACGACCGCCTCCGGGGTGATCTCACGGGTGAAATAGACCTTGGATTTCATGGGATTCCCTCCTTGGATCAGGGGTTTGACGGCAGCGCTGCGGCGCTGCCGCATGACATACGTTCCGAAGGGTGCTGACACGGTGTCAGCATCCCTTATCATCACTATACCACTGATCTGACACTGTGTCAATATAGCGGAGGGGAAAATTTTGCGGGCTGCGGCGCAAAAAAACTGCCCGAAACCGGGCGGGCAGGGAAGGGCTGTTTCTGCGGCGGGACGGGGAAGCGGCGGTTGAAATCAAACTTGTACGCATTATAAGCGCCCGCGGCGCGGGGACTTTTCGACAAATCAAAAGGACCTGCCAGTTAAGGCAGGTCCTTTTGTGATGCAAAGAGGAAATTACTGCTTGTTCTTGATATATTCATCCATCGCAG
>CALWJG010000129.1 GCA_944380945.1 uncultured Agathobaculum sp.
ATCAGGTTCCGCTTATGGTTCAGTTTTTGGCCTTGCTGCGGTTGTACCGGGCGGTGATCACGAGGATCGCTGCGACGAGCAGCGCCACGCCCACCACCAGCGCGACAAAGCCGTTGCCCACAAGGCCGCCGATCAGGAAGCCCACGAAGCAGATCGCGGCGATCAGCAGCGCGTAGGGCATCTGGGTGGAGACATGGTCGATGTGGTTGCACTGCGCGCCCGCAGAGGCCAGAATGGTCGTATCCGAGATCGGGGAGACATGGTCGCCGCACACCGCGCCGGACAGGCATGCTGCGACGGTCATCACCAGCATGGTGCCGCCCGCGTCGCCGAACACCGCGACCGCGATCGGGATCAGGATGCCGAACGTGCCCCACGAGGTGCCGGTCGCAAACGCGAGGCCGAGCGAGATCAGGAAGAAGATCGCGGGCATGAGCATGGCGATCATGGACTCGCCGTCCACGATCGAGGAGACAAAGCCGCCGATGTCCAGATATTCCTCCGAGCACACGCCGGACAGCGTCCACGCGAGCGTCAGGATCAGGATCGCGGGCACCATGGCCTTGAAGCCCTCGGTAAATGCCTCGCAGAACTGGCTGAACGTCAGGATCCTGCGCGGGATGTACAGCAGGAAGGTGAAGATCAGCGTAAAGAACGAGCCGAGCACGAGCGAGGTCGAGGAATCGCAGCCCGCGAATGCGTCGATGACGCCCACGCCCTCGAAGATGCCGCCCGTGTACAGCATGCCGGCGATGCACAGCGCGATCAGCACGCAGATCGGCAGGATCAGGTCGTAGACCCTGCCCGCGCCGCCGACCACATGGGTCTGCTCCAGCTGGGTCAGGTCGTCGTCCTTATGCTCGGCCTCGTAGCGCCCCATGGGGCCGAAGTCGAAATCCGCGCCCATCAGCCAGATCAGGAAGCCGATGGTGAGCAGGGCGTACAGGTTCATCGGGATGGTCTGCAGGAACAGCGAGAACCCGTCGATGCTGCTCGATTCGGGCAGCGAGGAGCCGACCGCGGCCGCCCAGCTCGAGATCGGGGCGATGATGCACACGGGCGCGGCGGTCGCGTCGATGATGTAGGCCAGCTTGGCGCGGGTGACGCCGTAGCGGTCGGTCACCGGGCGCATGACCGTGCCCACGGTCAGGCAGTTGAAATAATCGTCCACAAAGATGAAAATGCCGAGGAACGAGGTGGCGTAGGCCGCCCCGCGCCGGCTGCGGATGGTTTTGGACGCCCAGTCGCCATAGGCGCGCGACGCGCCCGATTTGGTGACGAGCGACACCAGAATGCCGAGCAGCACCAGGAAAATACAGATGTTGATGTTTTCGCCGAGCTTGCTGCCCATGACCTCAAACGTGGTCTCGACCGCGTGCAGCGGGTTGAAGCCGGTAAAAAGCAGCCCGCCGGCCAGAATGCCGATCAGCAGCGAGGAGTATACCTCCTTGGTGATCAGCGCCAGCGCAATCGCAATGATCGGCGGCAGCAGGGTCCAGGCAGTTGCTGTCAGATCCATTCCCAATTTCCCCCTTCTGATGCAGGATCGCGTGCCGCGGCCTGCAGCTTCCTTTTATTTTACCCGCATCCGACAGGGTTGACAAGCGTAAATCCGCTTTTTAACGGGAGGAAGGGGATTTTTGTGCAAACTGCGTCACATGCCGCCGGGAAAGCGGGCGGAATTGTCCAATATGATTTGCGCGGCGGTAGCGCTGCCATTCCGCCAGCACCGCGCGCCGCAGCGCGAGCACACCGATCAGGTTGGGCAGCGCCATCAGGCCGTTGAACACGTCGGACAGCGCCCAGACCAGATCGAGCCGCATCACGCAGCCCGCCCAGGCCGCGGCGGCATACGCGGCCTTGTAGAGCGGCACTGCGCGCGGGCAGAGGTATGCGGCGGCGCGCTGGCCGTAATAGGCCCAGCCGAGCAGGGAGGAAAAGGCGAACAGCGCCAGCGATACCGCGACGAACGCCCCGCCCCACGGCCCGAGGGCGGCGGAGAACGCGGCGGCGGTCAGCGGCGTGCCGGTCGGGCCGGCGGCGCCGCAGTAGGCCCCGCTGGACAGGATGACGAGCGCGGTCGCGGTGCACATGACGATGGTGTCGGCGAATACCTCGAACACCGCCCACATGCCCTGCTCGCAGGGCTCTTTGGCGTCCGCCGCCGCGTGCACCATGACCGACGAGCCCATCCCCGCCTCGTTGGAGAACACGCCGCGCGACACGCCCACGCGGATGGCCTGCGCCATGCCGTAGCCCGCGGCGCCGCCCGCGCCTGCGCGCCAGTCGAACGCGCAGGCGAAGATCTCCCCGCAGGCCTGCGCGAGCTGCGCGCGCCCGCACCAGAGCGCCGCCGCGGCGCCCGCCATGTAGAACAGCGACAGCAGCGGCACCAGCGTTTCCGCCACGCGGGAGATGCGCCCCAGCCCGCCCAGCAGCACGGCCGCGGCCAGCGCCGCCATGACCAGACCGGTCGTCTGCGGCGACACGCCGAACACCGCCGCCATGCCGTCCGCGACCGAGTTGCACTGGCTTAGGTTGCCCACCCCGAACGAGGCCAGCATGCAGCACAGCGCGAACGCGCCGGCGAGCCCCGGGCTGTGCAGCCCCTTTTTCAGATACAGCATCGGCCCGCCCTGCCATGCGCCGTCCCGGCCGCGCGTGCGGTACAGCATGCCGAGTACGTTTTCCGCAAAGGCGGTCATCATGCCGAAGAAGGCGGAGACCCACATCCAGAACACCGCGCCCGGCCCGCCGATGGTCAGCGCGGTCGCCACGCCCGCGATGTTGCCCGTGCCCGCGGCCGCGGCCAGCGCGGTGCACATGGTGGCGAACGGGGAGACGCCCCCGGCGCGGCCCTGCCGCCGCGCGCTGCCGGTCAGGCAGGAGAGCAGCGTCCGCCGCAGCCACAGCCCGAGGTGCCGCAGCTGGAACAGGCGGGTGGCGGCGGTGAAGTAAACGCCCGTGCCCAGCAGCAAAAGCAGCATGGGCGGCCCCCAGACAAAGGCGCGGATCATATCGCACAGCTGTGCGGCGGCAGCAGACAGCATGGCAAAGCCCCCTTTTTGCGCTATCCCTCCACTGTATGCGCAGTGCGCGCGCGAAATCCGCCGAAAGGCGGGGCAAAAGGCCCCACCGGCGGCCGCAGGGATACAGCGGTTTTGCCGCTGCGGCTGCCCGGTATGCATGCGCGGGCAGGATTCATCCGCAATAAAAAGGAGGAGCATACGCTCCTCCGATAAGACCTGTTTATTCGTCGGGCAGCTGCTGCCCGTATTCCGCGAGCGCGTCGCGGATCTCCTGCCAGGAAAAGCCGCGCCGCTGCAGCGCCGCGACCGCCTTGTCGATCTCCTTCCGGTCGGACACATCGCCGCGCAGGCGCTTGTCGAGCAGCGCACGCAGCTGCGCCGGCTCGGGCGCATAGCCCAGCAGGGCGGCTTCGGCCGTCCCGCGGTCCACGCCGCGGCGGGTGAGCTCCTGCCGGATGCGCGCGGCGCCGTAGCCCCGGCGCGCATAGCTGCGCACCACGCTCTCCGCGTAGGCCGCGTCGTCCAGCAGGCGGCGCTCGATGAGCCACGCGACCGCGTAGTCCGCGGCGTCCTCGCTGTGGCCCTTTTCGATCAGCTTATCGCGCAGCGCGGCCGCGCTCAGCGCCCGGTAGGACAGCTGCCTGGCCGCCGCGTCCAGCGCCGCGCGGTATTGCTCCTCGCTCATTCTTCGTCCAGATCGTCAAAGTCGTCCGCGTCGATCGAGACCGCCTTGGCCGAGCTCACCTTGGGCGCGGCCGGCTTGGCGGCCGCTGCCGTCGGCATGGCGGCGCGGGCGGCGGAGAGCTGATGCTCGCGGCTGCGCTCCTCCTCGACCTTCTCCATGATCTGGCGCTGCACGTCGTCCGCCGCGTCCGGGTTGTCCTTGAAATACTGCTTGGCAGCGTCGCGGCCCTGACCGAGCCGGATATCGCCCATGGAGAACCACGCGCCCGACTTGCTGACGATGCCGTATTTGACGCCGAGGTCGACCAGCTCGCTCGTGCGCGAGATGCCCTCGCCGTACATGATGTCGAACTCGGCCTCCTTGAACGGGGGCGCGACCTTGTTCTTGACCACCTTGACGCGGGTGTGGCTGCCGATCATCTCGGTGCCGTTCTTCAGGTGCTCCATGCGGCGCACATCCAGACGGACGGACGCATAGAACTTGAGCGCGCGGCCGCCGGTCGTCACCTCCGGGCTGCCGTAGATCACGCCGACCTTTTCGCGCAGCTGGTTGATGAAGATCGCCACGCAGTTGGACTTGGAGATCGATCCCGCCAGCTTGCGCATGGCCTGGCTCATCATGCGGGCGTGCAGGCCGACGAACGAGTCGCCCATCTCGCCCTCGATCTCGGCGCGCGGGGTGAGCGCGGCGACCGAGTCGATGACCACGATGTCGATCGCGCCCGAGCGCACGAGCGCCTCGGCGATGTCCAGACCCTGCTCGCCGGTGTCCGGCTGGGAGACGAGCAGGCTGTCGATGTCCACGCCCAGCGCCTTGGCGTAAACCGGGTCGAGCGCGTGCTCCGCGTCGATAAAGGCGGCGGTGCCGCCCATTTTCTGCGCCTCGGCCACGCAGTGCAGCGCGACCGTGGTCTTGCCCGAGGATTCCGGCCCGTAGATCTCCACGATGCGGCCGCGCGGCAGGCCGCCGATGCCCAGCGCGAGGTCCAGGCCGATCGAGCCGGTCGGGATATGGTCGACCTGCATATTGGCGTTCTCACCCAGACGCATGACCGAGCCCTTGCCGAACTGGCGCTCGATCTGGCCCAGCGCCGCTTCGAGCGCTTTTTTCTTATCGGCCGCGGGCGCGACCGTTTCCATCTGTTTTCTGGTAGCCATAAACAGCCTCCTGCACAAACTTTTGTTATGCCCATTATAACAGGATGCGGATTTGAATGCAATCATTTTATCGAAAATTTGTTCGATTATTTGAAAAGGCATTTTCCGCACCCGCCGGCGCAGCAAAAAGGGGCGGCCTGTTCGGTCCGCCCCTTAGCTTGTCGAAAAAATCTCCGCGCCGCAGGCGCGCATGAAACAGAAAACAGCGGCTTTGCTGCTGTTTTCATAAAAAGTCCGGCTCTGCCGGACTTTTTATACCAGTCGGGACAAAAGTTTCGCCAGTCGGAACTTTTGTCCCGTT
>CALWJG010000130.1 GCA_944380945.1 uncultured Agathobaculum sp.
GGCGCGCGCAGACAGCGGAATATTCGTTTGAAACTGTAGTTTCAAACGAGAGGCTGTTCGAAAAACATCGTTTTTCGACAGCCTCAAACCCGTTCCGTTTCGGAACGGGTTTTCTTTTGTCTGTGCGCTGCTGTGCAGGACCTTGTTAATATTGCGTAAAAGAAGTGGGTAAGTGTTGTGCTATTTGACGAAAGTTTTTGGCGAAGTCATGGGAAATACAGGGGATTTGAACATTGCAATTTTTTTTGAACGGGGAGTATAATATGGCATAAAAAATTTTGGGGTTTTGCCGTGATGCTTTGTGAAAGCGGCGGCTGTCCCGGCGGGGCGCGTCATGCGGCGCGCAACGTGTGAGAAAGGGGTAAGGAAAATGGACACCATGCAAATCGTTTCCGTTGTTGTGTTCCTGGCCGTTATGGTCGCGATCATTTCGGAGAAAGTCCACCGAACGGTCGCGGCGGTCGCGGGCGGCGTGCTTCTGGTGCTGCTGCGCGTGCTGACGGTGGACGACGCGGTCGGCTACATCGACTTCAGCACGATCGGTGTGCTGATCGGCATGATGCTGTTCGTGGCCGTGGTGCGCAACTCCGGCCTGTTTGAATATGTGGCCATCAAGGCGGCCAAGATCGCAAAGGGAAACCCGTGGAAGATCATGCTGCTGTTCACCGTCCTGACCGCGGCGCTCTCCGCGTTTCTGGACAACGTGACAACCGTGCTGCTGGTCGGCCCGATGGCGATCGCGATCACGGGCATTCTGGGCATCGACCCGGTGCCGTTCCTGCTGGCGCAGATCCTTGCGTCCAACATCGGCGGTACGGCGACCCTGATCGGCGACCCCCCGAACATCATGATCGGCTCGCAGGCAGGGCTGAGCTTTATGGACTTCGTGCTGAACACCGGCGTGGCGGTCGTATTTATTATGATTGCGCTCTGCCTGAGCTTTTATTTCATGTTCGGCCGCAAGCTGCTCGTCGCGCCGGAAAAGATGGAAGCGGTCATGCAGCTGGATGAGAACAAATCCATCAAGGACCATGCGCTGCTGGTCAAGAGCGTGGTCATGATCTGTCTGGTCGTTCTGGGCTTTGTTTTCCACTCCTCGCTCGGCGTGGACTCTTGCGTGATCGCCCTTGCCAGTGCTACAATTATGATGTTGATTGGCAAGCAGGAGACCGAAGAGGTCATCCTCGGCGTCGAGTGGTCGACCATCCTGTTCTTCACCGGCCTGTTCGTGGTCGTCGGCGGCATGCAGCAGACGGGCATCATCACCCTGCTGGGCAACGCGCTGGTATCCGCGACGGGCGGCAACGCCATGCTGCTCATGCTGCTCATCCTGTGGGGTTCGGCGCTGTTCTCGTCCATTCTGGACAACATCCCCTTTGTTGCGACCATGATCCCGCTGATCCTCGCCATGCAGGCGGACGGCATGGACGTCACCGCGCTGTGGTGGGCGCTGTCGCTGGGCGCATGCCTGGGCGGCAACGGCACGCTGATCGGCGCGTCGGCCAACGTGGTGCTGTCGGGCATCTCGGCCAAGCACGGCCATCCGATCACCTTTGCGCGGTATCTCAAGGTCGGCTTCCCGATGATGATCCTGTCGGTCGTGATCTCCACGGCCTACCTGCTGATCCGTTTCCATTGATGTGTGAGAGCGCGAGAAAGAAGGAATTGATATGTTAACAAGCAGTTTTTCCGGCGATCTGATCAATGTCGCGCTGCGGCAGATGGGCGCCACCTCGATCAAGGAGGTGCGCAACGGCATCCTGTATATCGCCAAGTTCGAGCTTTCGGACGATCTGCGCGTCACCTATGTGTTTGACGTGACCAAGCGCAACAAGTATTTCCTGCAGCGCGTGGAGCCCTATCCGATGTCGCACGGCGACTTCGACGGCGCGGATGAGGTCATCGACTTTATCCGCAGGGACATCAGCAAGTTCCAGAGCGCGAAGAATTCGCATAACTTCCCCAAGTTTCTGGATACGGCGAACCAGATGATCCTGCTCTCGCACGCGGTCGAGCTGCTCTTTTTGGAGCGCAACGTGTCCGCCGAGGAGCTGGACGATCTGCGCGCCCGTCTGGAGGATTGCGTTGAAGAGATCCGCAAGATCCACGGGCACGCCCCCCGCGTGGAAAACAAGTAAACAGCCGTCACGGGATAACAGCCCGGCGGCGCATCGGACCATCCAACCGGTGCGCCGCCGGGCTTTTTGCATGGCAGGGGAGGGAGGAACTCGCATATATGTAAAAATTTGAGTTGGAATTTTGTGCAATATTATAGATTGTTTTGCGTTTTTTTCAGTTTAGCGAGATTTTTACTGGACTGCTGCGAAAAAAGTTGTATAATGCTATGTATGTAATTTTCATAATGAGAGGGGCGCTGCCGCTATGTCATATGATTTTCTGTTAACGATCGCTATTATCATGCTGTGCACCAAGCTGTTCGGCCTGACCTCCGAGCGGGTACACATGCCGCAGGTCGTGGGCGCGCTGATCGCAGGCGTGCTGGTGGGGCCGAGCGTGCTGGGCTGGGTCGGGGAGACCGACTTCCTGGTCAAGACGGCCGAGATCGGCGTCATCATCCTGATGTTCAACGCCGGTCTGGACACGGACATGGAGGAGCTGAAAAAGACCGGCTTCGCCTCGTTCATCATCGCGGTGATCGGCGTGATCGTGCCGCTGATCGGCGGCGTGGGCTGCTATATGCTGTTTTATAACGACCCCGCGGATTCGCTCAACCTGCTCAAGGCGGGCTTTGTCGGCGTGGTGCTGACCGCGACCTCGGTCTCGATCACAGTCGAGACGCTGCGCGAGCTCGGCAAGCTGAAAAGCAAGGTGGGCACGGCGATCCTTGGCGCGGCGGTCATCGACGATATCCTCGGCATCGTGGTGCTGACCATCCTGACCGCGTTCACCGACCCCTCGGTGCAGCCCGTGCTGGTGTTCGGCCGCATCGTGCTGTTCTTCGTGTTCGTGCTGATCGTCGGCCTGCTGATGCACAAGGCGTTCATCAAAATGGAGGAGCGCTGGCACAAGCACCGCCGCATCGCGATCTATGCGCTGGTGTTCGCGTTCCTGATGAGCTACGCGGCGGAGAAGTTCTTCGGCATCGCGGATATCACGGGCGCGTACTTTGCGGGCATCGTGCTGTGCAACATCTCGGAAATGCGCGATTACGTTGCGAGCAAGACCAATGTGCTGGGCTATATGTTGTTCTCGCCCCTGTTTTTTGCCTCCATCGGCATCAAGACCAACCTCGAAGGGCTGACGGGCACGCTGGTGCTGTTCGCCGTGCTGCTGACCGTGGTCGCCATCCTGTCCAAGATCATCGGCTGCGGGCTGGGCGCGCGCATCATGGGCTTCCAGACCTATGATTCATTCTCGATCGGTCTGGGCATGATCTCGCGCGGTGAGGTCGCGCTGATCGTGGCGCAGAAGGGCGCGCAGGCCAGCCTGATCGACCCGCACCTGTTCCCGGCGATCGTGCTGGTGGTCATCGTGACCACGCTGGTCACGCCCATCCTGCTCAAATTCGGTATGCGCCGCCAGACGCCGGCCAATACCGAGTTTACGCCGCAGCAGGCGGAGGCGCATATGCCCAAGGTCAGCAAGCACTGAGCGCGGGCAGCTGGTTCCAATCAAAAAAGCGCGGGCGCGCTTCCCAGCGGGGGAGCGCGCCCGCTTTTGCCTGCCGCCCATCGGCGAAGTTTTTTGCCGTCCGGCTTGCTGACCGGCAGGCGGTGTGCTATACTGGTAACGAATGTGAAACGCTTATCTGGAGGGAACCGAATGAAATGGACGAAAGCACTGCCGGCCGCGGCAGTGATTCTTTGTGTGCCCGGCGCAGTGCTGCGCGCGCTGCATGTGCGCTTTGGCTTTGATGCGCCGAGCGGCCTGCCGGCGGCGGGCGACCGGTGGATGTGGTACCTGACCGCGCTGCTGGTGCTGTGCGCTGTGCTGTATGCCGTGCTGGCTGCGCCGCTGCGCGCGCAAAAAAAGCTGCCCTTTGAGCAGCTGCTCGGCACGCAGGCGCCCGGCTTCCGCATGATGGCCGTCATCGCGGGGCTGCTGCTGTTCGCGGGCGGTCTGGGCTATCTGTATCTGACGATCACGACCGTGGAAGAGGATGTGGCCGCCTGGGCGCGCATACTGGAGTTTGTTTACTCCGTGGTGACCGTGCTGTGCGGCTGCTGCATGGTCGTGCTGGCCAAGGCGCAGGGCGAGCAGATGAACGCGCAGTCCGCGTCGCTGACGCTGGTGCCGCTGCTGTGGAGCTGCCTGCACCTGCTGGTCAATTACCGCATGACCAGCGTGGACCCCAATCTGCCGTCGTTCGCGTTCGGGCTGGTGGCGGATGTGATGCTGGTGCTGGCGTTTTACCATCTGGCGCGCCTGCTGTACAGCAAGCCGCGGCCCGCGTCGCTCGCGTTCTGCTGCGCGGTGACGATCACGATGGCGGTGTCCGATCTGGGCGGCGTCGGGCTGGGGTATCTGATGGGCGCCGGCACGGTCGAATGGACGAACAAAATGCTGCTGCGCGGCGGGCTGTCGGTCGCGGCGTGCGTGCTGCTGCTCGGCGAGCTGGCGGTGCTGTGCGGCGATCACGAAGACCCGGCGCCGCAGGCCGCAGAGGAATAAGGAGGAGAAAACCATGCTGTTTGTTTGCTATCCCAAGTGCACGACCTGCCAGAAGGCCGCCAAATGGCTGGAGGAGCAGGGGATCGAGGCGACCGTGCGCGACATCAAGCAGGACAACCCGACCGAGGCGGAGCTGCGCGCGTGGCATAAGCTGAGCGGCCTGCCGCTCAAGCGCTTTTTCAACACGAGCGGCCTGCAGTACAAGGCGCTCGGGCTCAAGGACAAGCTGCCGGCCATGAGCGAGGACGAGCAGTTCGCCCTGCTGGCGACCGACGGCATGCTGGTCAAGCGCCCGCTGCTGGTGGGTGAGGATTTCGCACTGCCCGGCTTCAAACAGGCCGAGTGGGAGGAAAAACTGAAAAAAGATTGACAAGGAATGCCCGGTGTAGTATAATATCTCTTGCTTATCGGGCAAGATACGGAGCGGTATCGAAGCGGTCATAACGAGGCGGTCTTGAAAACCGTTTGTCCGAAAGGGCGCGTGGGTTCGAATCCCACCCGCTCCGCCA
>CALWJG010000131.1 GCA_944380945.1 uncultured Agathobaculum sp.
TGACGCTCGAGGCGGTCATCGATCAGGAGCTGTTCCCCAAAATGTGATAAAGAGGTCCCTGACACAGGTGTTCAGGGACCTCTTTTGCTTGACCACGCAGGTCAAAAATACCGCAGCCCCGATGTGATCCATCGGGGCTGCGGTATTGTGATATATGCAGTACAGGAAAACGGGGTATCGCTTACAATCACTCGGTGCAGATCGCCAGCGCGACTTCCGCTGCGGAAGCAGCGTCCGCGGTGAACTTGTCCGCGCCGATCTGGTCGCAGAACGCCTGGGTGATCGGTGCGCCGCCGATCATAACCTTGACCTTGCCCTTGAGCTCGGAGGCCTCGACCGCGTCGACTACGTTGCGCATCTCGCCCATGGTGGTGGTCAGCAGCGCGGAGCACGCGATGATCTGCGCGTCGTTCTCGCGAGCCGCCTCGAGGAACTTCTCGACCGGTACGTCAACGCCCAGGTCGATGACCTTCAGGCCCTTGCCTTCCATCATCATGCGGACCAGGTTCTTGCCGATGTCGTGCAGGTCGCCCTTGACCGTGCCGATGACGACCGTGCCCTTCTCCTCAACGCCGTCGGCAACCAGGTGCGGGCGGAGGACTTCGATGCCCTTGGTCATCGCGCGGGCTGCGATCAGCACTTCCGGCACGAAAACTTCGTTGTTCTTGAACTTCTGGCCGATGATGTTCATGCCGTCGAGCAGGCCCTGCTCGAGGATGTCGCCGGCAGCGATGCCTTCATCCAGCGCCTGCTGAACGCAAGCCTTTACCTTGGGCGCGCGGCCCTGCTGCAGCCAGGAACTGATGTCGTTGAGAATGCTCATGGTAATTTCTCCTTTTCTCCGCATGGTTTTTGCGCCGCGCTTGCCTTGGTCGCCGCGCCATCTCTTTGTGATGGGCTAATCATACCATCCCGCCCGCCACTTTTCTTGAACGGGATTGCACTTTTTTGCACAATCTTTGCTTATGCCTGCAACTGGGCATGATTGTGCAAAAAATGCGACGATAGTGCCAAAGCCGCCCGCCGTTACAGCGGCTGCGCCTCGCGGCAGTGGCTGATGAAGATCTCCGCGACCGCGTCCAGCTCGCCCAGTCCGGTCAGGTGCGGCTCCACGCCGTAGCCCTCGCCCTCCAGACGGCTCTTCCAGCTGTCCGCATCGTCGCCCGCGAGGTCGTTCTGCGCATGGTCGCCCGCGACGATCATCAGCGGCGCGAGATGCACGTTCACCACCTCGTGCCGGTGCAGGCGCGCGGTGATATAGTCGAAATGCGGGAAGCCCTCGACCGTGCCCACATACACGCGCTCCGCGCCCTGATAGCGGAAGCAGTTTTCCACCAGCGCATAGGCGGCGTTGGCCGGGTGCTCGGTGCCGTGGCCCATGAACACATAGGCCTCGTCCTCCGCCAGCCGCGGCATGGTCTCGAGCAGCGCGCGGGTCAGGCGCAGATAGTCCTGCGTATCCCACAAAAGCGGCGCGCCGACCGCCAGACGCGCAAACCGCCCGGCGAACGGCCGCAGCTGTTCCATCATCTTCTCGTATTCCTGCCCGAAGATCACATGCAGGCTCTGGCAGCGCACCTCCTCGTAGCCCTGCTCCGCCAGCTGCTCAAACAGCTCGGCCGGGCTGGGGATGTGCACGCCCTCCTCCTTTTCGATCTTGCGCGCCACCATGCGCGAGGTGAACGCGCGGTAAAAATCATAGCCCGGAAACGCTGCGCACAGCTTTTCCTCCAGATTCTCGATCGCGCGGCGCGCGTCCGGATAGGTCGTGCCGAAGCTGACCACGACCAGCGCCTTTTTGCTTCTCTCCATCTCAAAAGCCCTCCCGTCTGACGATCTGATACAGCAGCGCGTTGACGATCGCCGCGGCGACGTTCGAGCCGCCCTTGCGCCCGCGCGCGATGATATACGGCGTGTCCCCGCCGAGAAACAGCTCCTTGGACTCGACCACGTTGACGAACCCGACCGGCACGCCGATCACGAGCGCGGGCTTGACCGCGCCCTCCCCGATCAGCTCGTGCAGGCGGATGAGCGCGGTCGGCGCGTTGCCGATCGCAAAGATCAGCGGGCCGTCCAGCTTTGCCGCGTGCTCCATGGACACGGTCGCGCGGGTGACGCCGCGCGCCTTTGCCTCGCGCGCCACATCCGCGTCCGCCATCAGGCAGAGCGCTCTGCCGCCGAGCTTTTGGAGCGCCGGCTTGCTGATGCCGGCGAGCGCCATGTTGGTGTCGGTCACCACGGTCGCGCCCGCCGCGAGCGCGGCCTTGGCTTTTTCGATCACATCCGGCGAAAAGCACAGGTTGTCCGCATAGTCAAAGTCCGCGCTCGTATGGATGACGCGCTTGACCACCTCGGCCACGCCCTCCGGAAAGCTGCGCGCCCCGAGCTCCGCCGTGATGATCGCAAAGCTGTTCTTTTCGATCTCCGCGGGTTTCATCTGTCCGTTCATACTTCGATCCCCTTCCGCGCGCCGACGCCCCGGTCAAACGGGTGCCGGCGCTTTACCATTTCCGTGATATAATCCGCGCGCGCCTGCAAAGCTTCGGACGGGCCGCGCCCGGTCAGCACGACCTCGAGGCCCTCCGGCCTGCCGTCCAGAAACGCGAGCAGCGCGTCCTCGTCCAGAAAGCCGCGGTTGACCGCGGCGCACACCTCATCCAGCACGAGCAGGGTCGCGCCCTCGCGCACGGCAAAGCCGGTCGCGGCCGCAAACATACGGCCGACCGCCGCGCGGCATTCCCGCTTCTCCTCCCCGGTCATCTGGAAGGAGAACTTGCCGCAGGGGTTGGCCGCCAGCATGGTGACGTTTTTCAGCCCCGCCAGCGCGCGGCATTCGCCCGAGGTGCCGTCCTTCAGAAACTGCGCCAGCACCACCTTGCCGCCCGCGCCCGCGTGCCGCACGGCCAGACCGACCGCCGCGGTCGTCTTGCCCTTGCCGTCCCCGCAGTAGAGGTGGATCAGTCCGGTTCCGCTCATGCCTTTCCCTCCAGTATCCGATAGATCAGATCCATATCCAGCGCCTGCCGCACCGCATCCGCCAGCAGGTCGTACTGCGCCTGCTTGTAGGCCGCGTCGTCATAGGCACTGTCCGCGAGCGCAACGCCCTTGCAGGATGCGAGCGCCTGCGCGAGCGCCTGCGCCACGCCCGGCGCGTCGAACACGCCGTGCAGATAGGTGCCGCAGGCGTTTTCCGCCTGACACCCGTCCTCGACGGGCGCCTGTCCCGCGCGGGAGAGCGTGACCAGCGGCTTTGCGTCCGCGGCGCGCGCGGTCTCGCCCATGTGGATCTCGTAGCCCGTCACCGCAAGGCCGGACAGCGGCGCGAACACGCCGGAAAGCGTCCCCAGCGTGCCGGACGACTGCACGGTGGTCTTTTCCGGCCGGAACACCGTGTCGATGGGCAGCAGCCCCATGCCGCGCAGGCTGCCGCCGCCCTCCGCGCCCTCGGGGTCGGAGACCGTGCGCCCCATGATCTGATAGCCGCCGCACACGCCGAACACCGGCGTGCCCGCGGCGTGCTGCTTTAATATCTGCGCCTCCATGCCGCTCTCGCGCAGCCATTTGAGGTCGGCGAGCGTGGATTTGGTGCCCGGGAGCAGAATGAGATCCGCGCCCGCGAGCTGCTCGGGCCGCGCGGCGTAATACACGCCCACGCCCGGCACGCGCGAAAGCGCTGCAAAATCCGTAAAGTTCGACAGCCGCGGCAGCTTTACGACTGCGATGCGCACCTGCGCCGCAGCGCCCGCGCAGTCCAGCCGCTCGGACAGGCTGTCCTCGTCGTCGATGTCGAACCGGCCGTAGGGCACCACGCCCGCGACCGGCTTGCCGGTCAGCTCCTCGAGCTGGGAAAGGCCGGGCCGCAGGATCTCCACATCCCCGCGGAATTTGTTGATGATGAGCGCCTTGATGCGCGCCTGCTCGTCCGCCTCGAGCAGCTTTACCGTGCCGTAGAGCGAGGCGAACACGCCGCCGCGGTCGATGTCGCCCACGAGCAGCACGGGCGCGTCCACCAGCTTTGCCAGACCCATGTTGACGATGTCGTCCTGCTTTAAGTTGATCTCCGCCGGGCTGCCCGCGCCCTCGATCACGATGATATCGTATTCCGCGGCAAGGCTGTCGTACGCCTCCTTGACCACCGGGATGAGCGCCCGCTTGTCGCCCCAGTATTCGCGCGCCGTGCGGTTGCCGCGCGCCTCGCCCATGACGATCACCTGCGAGCCCACGTCGCTCGTGGGCTTGAGCAGCACGGGGTTCATGCGCACGTCGGGCGCAAGGCCCGCGGCCTCGGCCTGCACGACCTGCGCGCGGCCCATCTCCTTGCCGTCCGCGGTGATGAATGAGTTGAGCGCCATGTTCTGCGCCTTGAACGGCGCGACAGTATAGCCGTCCTGTTTGAAGATGCGGCAGAGCGCCGCGCACAGCAGGCTCTTGCCCGCGTTTGAGCAGGTGCCCTGCACCATGATGCACTTTGCCATCAGCTTTCCTCCTGTATCGCGTCCAGCGCGGCGGCAAGCCGCGCGGTCTCGTCCCCTGTTTTGACCGCGGTGCGGTAGTATCCCGCGCCGAGGCCGCGGTAATTCGAGCAGTCCCGGATGAGCACGCCGCGCGCGGCGAGCTTGTCCCGCAGCGCGGGATCGGCCGTCCGGAACAGCAGGAAATTCGCCTCGCCCGGATAAACGGTCATCCCGCGCCGGGTGAGCGCCGCCGCCAGATGCGCGCGCTCCGCCGCGATGCGCTGCGCGGTCTGCGCCGCGTATGCGCGCTCGCCTGCGGCGGCCGCCGCGCACGCCTGCGCGATGACCGACACGTTCCACGGCTGGCCCGCGCGGTACAGCCCCTCGATGAGCCCGGCGTCCGACGTCATGCACCAGCCGAAGCGCACGCCCGGCACGGCATACATCTTGGTGTACGCCCGCAGGAGCACCAATTTGGGGTGAGACGCGAGCAGCGGCTTGAGCGTGCGCTGCGCGCCGTCCGTCAAAAAGTCGTTGAAGCACTCGTCCACGATGAGCCACGCGCCGGTTTGCGCGCATTTTTCCGCGATCCTGTGCAAAAGCGGCGGGTCGATCGTGCGCCCGGTCGGGTTGTTGGGGTTGCACA
>CALWJG010000132.1 GCA_944380945.1 uncultured Agathobaculum sp.
CAGGTGCCGGTCGTCCAGCCGCGGCGCAGCGCCTGTCCGCCGCGGCAGACGATCATCTGATCGGGCATCGCGCCCGCCCCCTTTCCTGTAAAATCAGATTGATGTTATTGGTTTTCCCCGTTTTCTTCCCTGTGCCGCAGGGTCTCCTGCTTTTTGCGCTCGACAAAGCGGCCCAGAAAGAACGCGATCACGCCCACGCCGATGCCGGTCTGCACGCAGAAGATCAGGCTTTCGACCTCGCCCGGCACCTCGCCGCCCAGCATCTGCTCGAACACCGGGGTGAACCACGGCTCGTATTCCTCGCCCGTGATCTCGGACACCTTGACGCTGCCTGCGTCGTCCGACCCGCCGAACGCCGCGCCGCGCAGCGTCAGCACTGGCGCCGCCGCCAGCAGCACGCAGAACAGCAGCAGCACGGCCACAAGGATCTTGTTGCGCTTTGTCATGCCTTATGCCCCTCCTCAAAGCCGACCGCGCGCAGCTCGGGCCGCGCATAGGATTCGAGCGCCACCATGATGACCACGGTCAGCGCGCCTTCGACCAGCGCCAGCGGCAGCTGGGTCGGCGCGAACACGCCGAGGAACTCGATCAGCGAGCCGAAAAAGCCGCCCGTCGCCGAGGGGTAGGCCGCCGCCAGCTGCACGCTGGTCACGCAGTAGGTGAGCAGGTCGCCCAGCGCCGCGGCGAGGAAAACCGATACCATTTTGTTCACCCGCAGCCGCTGGCACAGCTTGTAAATGCCGTAGGACACGAACGGCCCGGCGACCGCCATGGAAAACACGTTTGCGCCCAGCGTGGTCAGGCCGCCGTGCGCCAGCAGGATGGCCTGGAACAGCAGCACGATCACGCCCAGGATGGACACCGCGCTCGGCCCGAACAGGATCGCGCCCAGGCCGGTGCCGGTCATGTGCGAGCACGAGCCGGTCACGGACGGGATCTTGAGCGACGAGATCACAAAGATAAACGCGCCCGCCATGGCGACCAGCGTGATCGCGCGGCGGTCGTGCGCGACCGTCCGCTTGATGGAAAAGTATCCCGCAAGCAGGAAGGGCAGCGCGAGCACGCCCCACAAAACGCACATGGACGGGGGCAAAAAGCCCTCCATGATGTGCATCGCGCCCGCCGCGGGCAGCGCGCCGCACAAAAGCGCGGCGCACGCCGTCAGGCGCACCAGTTTTTTCTGTCTGTTTGTCATATTTTTTCTCCTTTCCTCCGGCCTGCGCCGGATAACGAAAAAACGCCGCGTCCTGGTG
The DNA here is from genome assembly GCA_944380945.1 of uncultured Agathobaculum sp. Classification (GTDB taxonomy): domain Bacteria; phylum Bacillota; class Clostridia; order Oscillospirales; family Butyricicoccaceae; genus Agathobaculum. Next base: position 1,254 of record CALWJG010000132.1, read on the forward strand.
CTTTCCCAACGCACCGGACCGGCGTTCAGCCTGCATCCTCTCTTTTCTCCTGTGAGGACGCATCCTGCACACCGGCCATCGCTCGTGACCGCTATGCACTTCCGTCCAAAAAGGCAGGTTTTCTGGCTCGGGCGTCCTCGTCCGCAGCCGGCCTTCCCAGTTTCCCAGTGACCGTACATCGGCTGCGGGCTCTTCCCTTACAGCGGCGGGACCGCAGGGGACTTGCACCCCTTTCCCTTTTACCCTGCCGGAGAAATGGCAGGCACCCTTTTGTATCCGGCGCTCTGCCGGAAGAAGTATCTTCATTATAACACGCGCGCGCGGGCTGTCAACCGGCCCGCGCGCGCGTTTTTTCGATTGGGTACGATACTGCTAAAAGTGCATAAAATCCTGCTAAGCCGCGCCAGATTTTACCGGCCGCAGGCGGGCGGCTCCGCCCCGTCCAGCAGCGCGGCCAGCCCCTCCACCGACGCGGGACAGGCCGCGTCCGCGGGCGCAAGGCCGCGCGCGCGCAGCAGCTCGAACACGCCCAGCAGCATGGGCGGCTTGAGGTGCGCGCGGCGCAGGGTCTCCGCGTCGCGGAACACGGTTTCGGGCGCGCCGTCCGCGATGATCTTGCCGCCCGCGAACACGACCGCGCGGGTCGCCCAGCGGAAGGCGAAATCCATGTCGTGCGTCGAGATGACGAGCGTCCGCCCGCCCGCGGACAGGCGGCCGAGCACGCCCTCCAGCCGCTCCTCCCCCGCGGGATCGAGCGAGGCCGCGGGCTCGTCGAACAGGATGACCTCGCTCTCCATCGCGAGGATGTCCGCAATGGTCACGCGCTTTTTCTCGCCGCCGGACAGCTCGTGCGGCGGGCGGGCGCGGAACGCCTGCAGGTCCATGTAGTCCAGCGCGTGGTCGACGCGCCGCGCGACCTCGTCCTTCGGCAGGCGCAGGTTCATCGGCCCGAAGGACACCTCGGCCGCCACGGTCGAGGCGATGATCTGGTCGTCCGCGTTCTGGAACACGATGCCCGCCCGCTCGCACAGGCGCTTGCGCCCCTTTTTGTCCACCGGCCGGCCGTCCAGCACGATCTCGCCGCGCGCGGGCGTCAGCACGCCGTTGAGGCACAGGAAAAACGTGGACTTGCCCGCCCCGTTCGGGCCGAGCACGGCGATGCGCTCGCCGGCATGGATGTCGAGCGACACGCCGTCCAGCGCGTTTACTTTGCCGTCATAGGAAAAATACAGGTCCTTTGCCTGCAAAACCGGCTGTTCCACTTGTTTTTCCTCCTTTCTATGCCGTCAGGATGCGCAGCAGGATGAGCGCCGCCCAAAACGCCGCCATCCACACGAGCTGCGGCGCATGCAGGGGCTTGTCCTCCTCGAGGAAGGCGAGCCCGCCGTCGTAGCCGCGGGCGGCCATGGCGTCGTAATACGCGCGCGACTTGCGCAGCGCCACCAGCAGCAGGCCGGCCGCCGTGCCGCCGAACGAGCGGCACGAGGTGCGGAAATCCCGCCAGCCCAGCCGCGCGCCCGCGGCCTCGCGCATGCGGCCGTGCGTGTCCAGCAGCACGAATACAAAGCGGTAGATCAGGTACATCAGCTCGGTCAGCAGGCCGGGCAGGTGCAGCCGGCGCAGCACGCCGACGAATTCGCACGCGGTCGTGGTCAGCGCGAGCAGATAGAGCGCGCTGACCGCGCCCAGCGATTTGAGCACGAGCGCGGCGGCAAAGCGCACGCTGTCCGCCCCCGCGCAGACATAAAACCAGTGCAGCGACAGGCTCCAGTCCCCCGCCGGGACGCGGGACAGGTCGCACGCGACCGCGAGCCCGCCCAGCAGCAGGAACGCGAGCGGCACGCGCAGCAGCCCCAGATAGTCATGGAGCGCCAGCCCGCCCTTCGCCTTTTGCAGCGCCGCCAGCGCGAGGATGACCGCCGCAGAGACCGCCGGGCGGTCGGCCGCAAGGCAGATGACCAGCGTGCCGAGCGCGAGCGCGGTCTTGAACGCCGGGTTCCAGCCGCCCATGCCCGAGGTATAGGCGAGGTGGTCGATCGACCGCACGCCGTGGGTGTGGTGCGCATGCCGCATCTGCCGTTCTCCTTTCCATGAGGTGATTCTGGTTCATTGTATCGCCGCGGACGCGGGTTTGTCAACCGGCGGACGCGCGCGGCCCGCAAAAACATTTTACAGGTCAAGGGACACACAGCGATTGCGTTCGCCCCCAAAAGGGCGTATACTGAAGGTATCAGGAGAGGTCTGTCCCCCGCCCTGCGGCGGGACAAGCCGTATGGATCACGCAAATGAGGAGGAAAAAATGAACCATATCGATCCCCAGTCCTGGAAGCAGGATCTGCCCGCGTTTCGCGAGAAAACCGCGGAGTTTTATGCCGGCGGCAGCACCGTCGGCGCATACAAAGGCTTTTCGGGCTACTACGGCAGCTATGCCCAGAAGGGCGGCAAGGCCAGCATGCTGCGCCTGCGCATGCCGGGCGGCCGCGTCACCCCGGAGAAGCTCGCCTTCGTCGCGCACGCCATCCGCGACTGCGGCGTGAAGCGCGCGCACTTCACCACCTGCCAGACCATCCAGCTGCACGATCTGGACGCGGACACGGTCTGCACGCTCATGGAGCAGGCGCTCGACGCCGGCATCGTCACCATGGGCGGCGGCGGCGACTTTCCGCGCAACGTCATGTGCTCGCCGCTCTCGGGCGTGCAGGCGGACGAATATTTCGACGTGCTGCCCTATGCCGAGGCCGCGGGCGAATACCTGATGCACTTCATCAAGGCGGAGAAGATGCCCCGCAAGCTCAAGGTGGGCTTCTCGAGTTCCCCGGCCAACCAGACGCACGCCACCTACCGCGACCTGGGCTTCGCCGCCCGGCCGGACGGCAAGTTCGACGTATACAGCGCCGGCGGTCTGGGCAACAACCCGCGCTTCGGCGTCAAGGTCGCCGAGGCGGTCGACCCCAACCGCATCCTGTATTATATCAAGGCCATGTGGCTGACCTTCCGCGCCTACGGCAACTACGAAAACCGCGGCAAGGCGCGCACCCGCTATATGCAGGAGGCGCTCGGCGGCGCGGAGCAGTACAAAAAGGCCTATCTGGAAAAGCTGGACGAGGTCATCGCCTCGGGCGAGGACCTGACGCTCGATATCACCCCCGCGCCCGCCGCCAAGACCGGTGACGGCACCGCGGCCGCCGGCCCGCGCATCCTGCCGCAGAAGCAGGACGGGCTGTACACGGTCGTATGGCACCCGATCGGCGGCCAGCCGTCCATGGATTCGCTGTGCGCGCTGAGCGACGCGCTGAACCGCATGGAGGGCGCGGAGATGCGCCTTGCGCCGGATGAGACCGCGTATATCATCAACCTGACCGGCGCGGAGGCCGAGGCGGTCATCGCCGCCACGCCGGACAGCGCGCAAAGCCTGTTCGAGACCTCGGTCAGCTGCATCGGCGGCCTGACCTGTCAGGTCGGCCTGCGCGACTCGCAGGGCCTGCTCGCCGCGTGCGTCAAGGCCGTGCGCGAGGCAAACCTGCCGGACGGCGCGCTGCCGCAGATCCACATCTCGGGCTGCCCGTCCTCGTGCGGCACGCACCAGACCGGTGCGCTCGGCCTGCGCGGCGCGACCCGTCAGGTGGACGGCAAGCCCCAGCCGGGCTTCCTGCTGTTCGTGGGCGGGTGCGACCGTCAGGGCAGCGAGGCCATGGGCCGCGAGCTCGGCGTGCTGCTCGAGCAGGACGTGCCCGCGTTCCTCGTTGCGCTGGGCAAGGCCGTCGCGGCGTCCGGTCAGGACTACGCCGCGTGGCACGCCGCCGACCCCGCGGCGATCGACCGCATCGCAGCGCCCTATCTCGG
>CALWJG010000133.1 GCA_944380945.1 uncultured Agathobaculum sp.
GGACGCCGTGCTGCTCTCCTATCCGCTGATCGTCTCCATGCGCGGGCAGATCATGCAGCTGGTCGAGCTGATCCAGGCGGAGCTGAAGCAAAATCCGGACAGCCATTCGGTGCGCTACCTGTACAAGTACTTATACAGCAAGCTGATCGAAAACTGCGCCGCGCCGTCCATCCGCTATATCAGCGAGTATTACCATCTGCCGATCACCGTGGGCGAGCTGGCGCGGATCGAGAGCTATAACGTCACCTATTACACCGACTGGTTCAAGCAGCAGACCGGCTTCTCGCCGAGCTTTTACCTGCGCTGCATCCGGATCAACAAGGCGAAGGAGCTGCTTGTAAACACCAATTTCAGCGTCATGGAGATCGCGGTCATGGTGGGTTACAGCAGCAACTCGACCTTCACCCGCGCGTTCCATAACATCACCGGCATGACCCCCAAAGCTTACCGGGAATGCCCCTGCTTTCAGAAAAAGACCAGCTGAGGACTTCCCTGCCGGCCAGACGTTAACCCCAGGCGATGCGCCTGATCAATAAAGGAGTGGAATCAGAACATGATCACTGCAAAAAACGCAAACCGCAAATTCAAGCTCGGCATGCACACCTACACCCTGCACCTGAGCGGCCTCGGCGAGAGCTGGGGCTTCCAGAGCGAGGGCAAGACCTTTGCCTTTGAAAAGGTCATCAATCTGGATAAGCTGATGGACATGTGCGTCGAGGAAGGCATCGAGGTCATCCATATGACGCTGGTCGATCTGGACGACGACCTGTCCGACGCGCATCTGGCGGCGGTCAAGGCCAAGGCGGAAAAGCTGGGGCTCGACCTCGAGCTGAACATCTCGTTCAACGCGCCCTCCGATCCCCGCGTCAACTGCACGATCGAGGAATCGCTCGAGATCGCGCACAAGCTGGGCTGCAAGCTGGTCAAATATTCGACCGACGTCGAGCACCCGCACCCGATCTCCCACGCCTGCATGTGCCCCGAGGCCATGGAGCAGATGGCGAAGATCGTCATGGACTTCAAGCGCAACATCCCGACGATCGAAAAGTACAACCTCAAGATCGCCATTGAGAACCACTGCGACCTGTTCGCGGACGAGGTCATCTGGATGGTCGAGCAGCTCAACCATCCGCTGATCGGCGCGTGCTGCGACACGATCAACTCGCTCATGCTGGCTGAAGGCATCAAGGACTGCATCGACAAGATGGCGCCCTACTGCTACTGCGTCCACTTCTGCGACAACCGCGTCTTCGCCGATCCGGACGGCACCCATTCGCTTGGCTGCGCGATCGGCGACGGCGACGTCGACGTGGTCGAGGTCATGAAGATCCTGCGCGAGAAGGCGCCCGAAGAGCTCGATACCATCGATCTGGAGATCGAACTGCCGCTCTCCGGCTACACGCTGGAGGACGGCCGCCGCGAGGAGATCGACGCCATGCGCCGGAGCATCAAGTACATGCACGAGGTGCTCGATATCGGCATCAAGGGCCGCTGAGACACTGTCTGCGATACGGTCGGGGCACTGCAAACCGCTCCGGCCGTTTTGCCATACCTGAGCCCGGATGCAGCGGCGCAAAATGCGCAAAAAAAGAAACGGCATGCTGCCATGCCGTTTCGATTTTGTCCTAAACGCCCGCTCAGCGGCGGCTGTTGCGCTGGCTGGCCGTCGGGATGCCGAGCATCTGCCGGTATTTTGCCACCGTACGCCGCGCGACAGGCAGGCCCTGCGCTGTGAGCTGGGCGGCAAGCTGCTGATCGCTGTACGCCGCGCCCGGCGGTTCGGCTTTGATCAGTTCCTGCAGGCCCTGCAGCACCTGGTCGAAGCTGCCGCCCTCCTGCTGATTGCCCGCGCTGTGTACGAACAGCGAGCGCAGCGGGAACACGCCCCATTTGCATTCAAAGAATTTGCCGCTGACCGCGCGGCTGACCGTGGATTCATGCAGCGAAAGCTCCTGCGCGAGCGAACGGTTGCTCATGGCGGCGCGGTGCCCCGGCCCGTGCAGGAAGAAATCCGCCTGCACCCGCATCACACATTCCACCACCCGCTGCAGGGTGGACTTGCGGTAAGCCAGAAACTTGACCACCTCGTTGGCCTGCTTGTAATTGTTCTGGATATAGGCACTGTCCGCCGGGGAGAGCTGGCCGCTGCGGATCAGCGCCTGATACGAGCGGTCGATCGTGATCCGCGGCAGATAATAATCGTTCATGATGCAGCGCAGCTGTCCGTTATCTTCCACAATATAAAAATCCGGAATGATATACTGGGTCGCCACCTCGCCGCTCTGTCCATTGAGCGGTTTGGGGTTGAGCGAGCGGATGCGCTCGCACGAGCGCATCACCTGCGCCTTGGGCACCTGCAGCGCCCGGGCGATGCTGCCGTACTGCTGTTTTGCCATTTCGGTCAGATATCCGTCCACGATGCGCAGCGCAGTCGCATCCGCCGGCGGCTGGCGGATGAGCTGCAGGCGCAGGCATTCCTTCAGATCGGCCGCACCCACGCCGGCGGGCTCCATGCCCTGCACCAGCACGATGCACTTGCGCACCGTCTCAACCGAAACACCGAGGACCTGCGCGGTGGCTTCCGCGGATTCGGTGAGGAAGCCGTTTTCGTCCAGCGAATGGATCAGATACTCCATGATCCGCTGCTGTGCATGCGGCAGCTTGAGCCCGGCGCACTGCAGCAGCAGCTCGTGCACGGCGGTCGCGCCGGCCGCCGCCTGGTTTTCGATCAGCTGCTCCTTGGACAGGCTCCGGTCCGCGGGTACGGCGCCGCGGCGCTCAAACGGGCTGGGCCGGTATTCGATCTCCGGGAATTCCAACTCGACCACGGCGTTGCTGGTCATCAGCTCGCCGAGATAGCTGCGCAGCTGCAGGTTGTTCAGCTGCAGCAGCCGCATCGAGGTCTGCATGGCAAGGGTCATGCCCTGCCGCTGGCTGAGTTCCAGATCCATGGTGCTGCATCTCCTTTGCTGGGGAACGGGGAAATAGCGGCGCCGCCGAAGGCGCGCCGCCCTGTTTGCTGTGATTTTACCACACCCTGCAAAAAATTGCAATCATGCAAAAAAGTGGGCATTCTTGGGAACAATCTATGAATTAGTGAAAAACTATTGGCATTTCAGTACCAATATCGTATAATAACCTAAGCAATCAGACCCGCGGCGGCACGCCGCAACGCAAGGAGGGTGCAACAGATGGATTACAGGGAAATCATACAGGTCCTGTCCCCCTGCGGGCTGGGCGCGCTTGCCGTGGATGCGGAGGAGACCATCCTCGCCGCCAATCCGGCTGCATCCCGCCTGCTCTGCCGGCCGGACGGGTTGAGCGGGCTGCCGCTCAGTCTGGTTGCGCCTGCGTTCTGTCAGGACGGCGGCGGAGAACAGTATGCCCATGTTGCCTTTGGCCTCTACCTCCAGCAGTGCCCCGCGCCGGAAGCGGACGGGCTGCCGGCCGGCGGACGCCTGATCGTGTTCCGCGAGGCCACAAACGACGCCTGCCATGACGTACTCATGCATGTGATCAATCAGATCAGTGAATCGGTCATCATCTGCGACGCAGAAAACCGCATCTGGCTGCTCAACGACGCCGCGGTCAAAATGGATTCGATCGTCACGCAGGACGTGATCGGCGAGGATATTTCCAACGTCTACTTCCCGCGGGACGGCAAGGAGCTGAACATCCCGCAGGTGATCGCCACCAAGCGGCCGCTGCGCGGCCTGCGGCAATATTATTCCACCCGCTACGGCAAAAATGTGGACATCGTCGCCAACACTTATCCCGCCGTGCAGGATGGGCAGGTATTGGCCGGATACAGCATCATGGAGGACTGGTCGACCATCGACAGCCTGCACAAGCAGATCATCGACCTACAGCAAAAGCTGGTCGAGCGCAGCGGCGGCGCCTCGCACAGCCGCAGCGCGCTTTCCGCGCACTATTCCTTTGCGGATATCATCCATATCAGCCAGTCCATGGGCAGTGTGGTGGCGCAGTGCCGCAGGGTCGCCAAAAGCGATTCCTCGGTGATGATCTACGGTGAAACCGGCACGGGCAAGGAGCTGTTCGCGCAGAGCATCCACAATGCCAGCCCACGGGCAAGCGGTCCGTTCCTTGCCATCAACTGCGCGGCCATTCCGGAGAATCTGCTCGAAAGCCTGCTGTTCGGCACGGAAAAGGGAGCTTATACCGGTGCAGAGCGCCGCGCGGGCCTGTTTGAGCAGGCAGACGGCGGCACGCTGCTGCTCGACGAGATCAACTCCATGAACATCACCCTGCAGTCCAAGCTGCTGCGCGTGCTGCAGGACGGGGTGATCCGCCGTGTGGGCGGCATGAACGAGATCCGGGTGGATGTGCGCGTGCTGTCCAACATCAACATGCCGCCCTACGAGGCCATCGCACAGGGCCGCCTGCGCCGCGACCTGTTTTACCGGCTGGGCGTGGTCAATATCAATGTGCCGCCGCTGCGCGAGCGCCGGGAGGATATCCCCCTGCTTGCCAAGCATTTCATTCTGGAATGCAACCGCAAATTGTCGCGCGCGGTGCGGGACATCAGCGGCGAAACGCTCGAACGCTTTTACGCCTACGACTGGCCGGGCAACGTGCGCGAGCTGCAGCACGCAATCGAACACGCGATGAACGTGCTGCCGGACGACGCATCGGTCATCACACCGGAATACCTGCCCGCACACATCACCGCCACAGCCCACGAGCTTCCTCATCCGGCCCGTCAGGCCGCGCCCTCCTCCTCTGCCGGCTCGCTGAGCGACGCCATGCAGGATATGGAGCGCCGCACGATCTGCCGGATGCTGCGGCAGACCGGCGGCAACATCTCAGAGTCCGCGCGCCTGCTGCAGATGAGCCGGCAGCGGCTGCAATACCGCATCAAGCGATATCAGATCGACATTGCCGCGCTGCTGGCCAATCCGGCGGAAAACGAAAATGACACATGAAAGAGGCAGCCCGCAGGGCTGCCTCTTCGCATATTGAATGGGTTTGCGTGCCCAGCTGATCCGGAACACGGAGCGGGCGCTCAGGCGCGTGCGCCGGGCTTTTTCT
>CALWJG010000134.1 GCA_944380945.1 uncultured Agathobaculum sp.
TTTTTCATCTTCATCTGTCAAAATTCGCGCCCGCACCGCCGGTCAGTCGCGGTAGTGCAGCAGCGGGATCTGGTGCGGCTCCGCCTCGCCCGCGGGCAGCAGCATGGCGGTGATGTCCGGCCGGGCGGTCTCGATGAAATTCACCCCGTTGCGGATCAGCGCTTCCAGCGTCTTTTCGTCGTCCGCCTGCAGGCTCATGGTGAACAGGCCCGCCTGACGGCACGCCCGCACGAGCGCCGGCGTCAGGTCCGCGGGCGCCGCGCGCAGGCCGAACAGGCCGGTCGTCTGCGCCGCGCTGACCAGCGCGTCGATATTATCCGGCAGCGCGGGCAGCTCGCCCATGATGTGCAGGTCCGGATTGGCGACCGCGATGCGCGCCGCCTCGACCAGACCAAGGCCGACAAAGATCGTATCGTCCAGATAGTTCACATGGCGCAGCGTCATGCGCAGCTGCGGCAGCAGCGTCTGGTTATGTACCGTGATGGCGATCTTGGCTTGACAGGTGCGCGCCAGCTCGATGGCCTGTCCCGCCGGGATGAGCTGCGGGGCGGCCTGATGCAGCTCGGCATAGCTGTATTCCCCAATGTTCATCTGCGTGCCGTCCGCGGCCACGCAGTAGCCGTCCGACGCGAGCACGGCAATGCCGTCCGCGGTCATATCGACCGACAGGCAGCAGCCCTTTGCGCCCTCATCGTTTCCGGCGAGGATGGATTCCAGCCCGTCCCGCTCGGTGTCCATGCAGCCGACCGCGGACAGGACGAAGATCTCCTTGTTGGTATAATACAATACCGATCCCCTCTTTCTGTGTTACAGGGTTTCAGGCGGCTCGTACTCCACGCCCATGGTGTCGACCGTGACCGACTTCATGCGCTGCTCCTGACGGGGGCGGTCATGCCAGTCGCGCGGGGTGTTGACGATCGCGTCCACCACGTCCATCCCCTCGGTCACCATGCCGAAGGAGGCGTACTGGCCGTCCAGATGCGGCGAATCCTCGGTCATGATGAAAAACTGGCTGCCGGCCGAGTCGGGCGCCATGGTGCGCGCCATGGAGAGCACGCCGCGGGTGTGGTTGAGGTCGTTCTGGAAGCCGTTGGCGGTGAACTCGCCGCGGATCTCATAGCCCGGGCCGCCCATGCCGGTGCCCTCGGGGTCGCCGCCCTGGATCATAAAGCCCGGGATGACCCGGTGGAAGATCGTGCCGTTATAAAAGCCCTTCTGGATCAGGGAGATGAAATTGCGCACCGTATTGGGCGCTACGTCCGGATACAGCTCCGCGCGGATGACGCCGCCCTGCTCCATTTCGATCGTTACGATCGGATTGCTCATTGTTATCACTCCATCATTGCCGCAAGCGTATGCGGATATTCGTCTATATTGTATCAAATTTCCGGACGGACGGCAAGGGATGTTTCCATAATGAAACGAATCCCCCCAAATCACAGAAAAATCCACTTTGTGCACAGTTTTTTCCACACCACTTCTGGGGATAAGCCTGTGTATAAAGTGGATAACTGGTTGTATTATTGCCGCAGAGCGCCAAATGACGCGGACACATTGTTTACAAATTGTAATATTCACTCCATCCACAGGCGCGGCCGGGGATAATTCCGCCCGTCCTGCGGCAGACTGTCCTTATAAAAACCACCAGCCGAAAAGGGGAGATTTTCTTATGCAGGAGGAAATGGACGCGATCCAGGCGCCCGCGGAAAATAATATCGCAGGGACGGGCTCGGTCACCGCGCACACCGCGCGCGGCACGGTGCACTGCATCACGATCGTCGGACAGATCGAGGGCCACATGGAGCTGCCGGCGCAGAACAAAACCACCAAATACGAGCATCTGATCCCGCAGATCGCGGCGGCCGAGCAGGCCGAGGAGATCGACGGCATGCTGGTGCTGCTCAACACGGTGGGCGGCGATGTGGAGGCCGGGCTTGCCATTGCCGAGCTGATCGCGGGCATGACCAAGCCCACGGTCTCGCTCGTGCTGGGCGGCGGGCATTCGATCGGCGTGCCGCTCGCCGTGGCGGCCAAAAAGAGCTTTATCGCCGCCTCCGCCGCCATGACCATCCATCCGGTGCGCATGAACGGCACGATCATCGCCGTGCCGCAGGCGTTTGAATATCTGGCCAAGATCCAGGAGCGCATCGTGGACTTCATCACCGCCCACTCCGCGATCTCGGCCGAGCGCCTGCAGCAGCTCATGCGCGAGACCGGCCAGCTCACCGCGGACGTGGGTACCGTGATCTCGGGCAAGCAGGCGGTGACGCTCGGCCTGATCGACCAGGTCGGCACGCTGTCCGACGCGCTCGACGCGCTCTATGACATGATCGCCGCCCGGCGGAAGGGCAAAGCGGCTGCCGCGCAGGGCTGAGCGCGCCGCGCCCTCCCGCGCGCCATATGAAAGGAAGGGCGCCGCGGCACGAAAATTTTCTGACAGCCGGAAACGCCACAGCCGTCCGGCGCAGCGCAGGCGAAAATGGAGAATGAATCATGGCGCGCTGCCCATGCCCCGTTTCCATCGCGCACCGCGCGCGCCAAAAAGAAAATGACCGGTTCTCCGGTCATGTTCACAGCTTGCCGAAAAGCTGCGTTTTTCGAACAGCCTCCTCGACCAAAGCGGTCGTTTCGATCGAAGGCACAACAAAGGCCCCGTCACCCGACGAGGCCTTTTACTTCCAAATCTCCATATAAAACTCTTTTCCCAGCGGAAGGAGGTGCCGCTGTATTGTTTTCTGAATCCTGAGCAAATCATCGGTTCGACCGCTGCCCTGCGATTTTTCCCATCGCTTCGGTCGGGTGCGGCTGGTTGTGATCTGCTGCTTCTGACGGGCTATCGGGCCGCTGGCCATCCTTTCTGGCGGACTGAAGTTTTGCCGTTACCCCATTACGCGAAGAATCTCTTTCCGCCATATGGGTCTCCTGCGGTTTGCCGATCGCTCACGGTGTTTTTACAGCACCGGTTTTTCCTACATCCTACGTTCACGGAACCCGCCCGGCTTCGGTCGGTTACCTTGCATTACATTTGGGAACTCTATATAAAGGGGTCATGCGTCACTTCGCGGCGGTTGATCATTCGATACTGTCCTGCGTCGCCCGGATCACTTTCAGCAAGTTTTGATATGATCTCCAGCTTGTGCTCTGATCCGCGTATGCTTCACCATACTCATCAGTATGCCCATCGGCCTATCGGGTGAGCAGAATTTTTGGCGTTTGGCAGGTATCGGTCGGATAAGTTTCATTCGCCGACGCATTTTGTGCTTCAGGGTTCTTGCATGTGCTGCGAACCTTGCTTTCCTGCTGCCTCGATCCGCTTGCATCTTCAGTAATGTTTCACGGATGGTTGTCAATACGAGGATAGCTTCCTCAAAGGTGCCGTTCCTTACTTATCAGAAGCCGATCGCGCTTTTCAGGCGGTTCGTTTTTTCGATGTGGAACTCGCTCATTTTTATAGCTATCACCTTGATCGTTTCGGTTACAGCGCCGCGGCGAGTCCCGCGAACTGGTAGGATGCCTGATCTGATACCATTGGACTCACCCCTTTCTCGGTATCATTTGGCAGGTCTGCCATCCCTTCAGAATCGGCGAGGGTTGCGCCCTTGTGCAAAGCCCCTGCTTTGCGTCCCTCGGTGTTTGCCCTTTCCTTTTCTGTGAAAACATGATATCATCAAAATTGCACAACGTCAAGTGTTATTTTGCGTTTTTTCATGGTTGATTTACACAAAAGATTTGCCCATCTTTCAGCAGTTTCCCCTCTTTTCAAGGCGCACGGAATTTGTTATAATGTTATTGTTGGGTGTGTTATAACCCCAGACGGGAATAGGAATAAAAATAGGTTAATCCGGGGGGCCTGCTGCAGGGCCCCTTTTTTGAAGAAGGAGGAGCATTTATGTCTGTTTTCAGCTTCTATATGCCCACGCGCCTGTATTTCGGCAGCGGCGCGGTGCAAAAGCTTACGCGGGCGCGCCTGCCCGAGGGCCGCGGCCTGATCATCACCGGCGGCACGTCCACCACGCGGCTGGGCTATGTCGCCCGGGTCGAGGACGCGCTGGCCGAAGCCGGCCACGAAATGCTGGTCTATAATAAGGTACAGCCCAACCCGACCATCGAGGGCGTGCGCGAATGCGCGGCGCTGTGCCGCGCGGAGAACATCGCGTTCGTCGTGGGCCTGGGCGGCGGCTCGTCGATCGACACCGCCAAGGCGGTCGCCATCATGGCGACCAACGAGGGCGACTGGTGGGATTATATCCACGGCGGCTCGGGCGGCGGCAAGCGCATCGCGAAGGACGGCCTGCCGGTCGTCGCCATCCCGACCACCGCGGGCACGGGCACCGAGGCCGACCCCTTCACCGTCATCACCAACGGCGAGGAGAAGATCGGCGGGGGCGGCGAAAAGTGCTTCCCGGCCATCTCGATCGTGGACCCGGACTTTATGATGACCGTTCCGCCCCATCTGACCGCCTATCAGGGCTTTGACGCCTTTTTCCACGCGGCCGAGGGCTATATCGCCAAGACCGCCACGCCCATCAGCGAGATGTTCTCGCTGCAGGCGATCGAGCTGATCGGCAGATCGCTCGCCACCGCCGTGCACGAGGGCGGCGACAAGCAGGCGCGCGCGGATGTGGCGCTCGCCAACACGCTGGCCGGCTTTGTCGAAACGCTGTCCAGCTGCACGGGCGAGCACGCGATCGAGCACGCGCTGAGCGCCTACCACCCCGCGCTGCCGCACGGCGCCGGCCTCATCATGATCTCCAAGGCGTATTGGAGCCGGTTCTTCGAGTCCTCGGGCGACAAGCTGGTCAACATCGCCCGCGCGCTCGGCCACAAGGACGCCGCCGCGCCCGCGGACTTCATCGCCGCGCTCGACACGCTGCAGAAGCGCTGCAATGTGCACGACCTGCGCCTGTCCGGCTACGGCGTCCAGCCGGAGGACTTCGGCAAGATCGCGGACAATGCGTTCGACACCATGGGCGGCCTGTTCCGCGCCGACCCGCGGCCGCTCACGCGCGAGGATGTGATCGGGATTTTGGAGGACAGCTATAA
>CALWJG010000135.1 GCA_944380945.1 uncultured Agathobaculum sp.
TCGGGCTGCGGGTCGCTGATCCACTTGCCGAGTATCCCGACGATGCCGGTCGCAAGGAAGCGCGCGACATAGATGTCCTCCACGCTGCGGTACGGCAGGCCCTCCAGCCGGTATTCCTCCAGCACGGAAATCAGCATCTGGTTGAATCCCTCGCTGACCCGGCTGAGCGCGGTCACGATCTCGCGGTTTTCCTCCAGATAATCCATCGCGCGGCTGAGCACGGGACGCAGCGTCGCTGTTTCGCTCGGCCGCAGATCGGAGAGCATCGCGCGGAAATCCGCGATCATGCCGGTCTCGATCCGCTCGCGCAGATCGTAAACATCGCGGTAGTGCGCATAAAACGTGCCGCGGTTGACGTCCGCCTCGCGCACCACATCGGTCACGGTGATGCTCTGGAAATCCTTCTGCAGCATGAGCCGTGTAAGTGCCTGCCGCAGCAGTTTTTTCGTGCGCCTGACGCGCTTATCCTCCTGTACCATCGGAAGCACGCTCCTTTTGTCCGGTATCCGAATGCTGCGGCTGTTTCCGTATGCAGCATTTGGTTTTCAGCATTTGTGATGAAAAACAGATATTGTGTTTGATATCTTCCCTTTCAGCTTACCACATTGCGCCGTCGGGCGCAACCGTTATTTCCTGCCGGTACCGCAGCGGGAACAAAAGCAGCGCCGCGTTCTGACGAACGCGGCGCTGTCATATCCTGTATTGTTATCCGAGCGCAGGCTGTGCGGCGGTTTCTTCCGCCTCAATGGGCTCCAGATACTTTTTCTGATAATAACGCAGCTTTTCTGCAAACTGCGGCGTATCCTTCACCTGCTTTTTGGCGTAGGAGTGGGTGTCGAATTCCTCTGCACCCTCGCCCAGCTGGATGGTGTAGATCGCGATATTCGAGCAGTGGTCGCTGATCTTCTCCAGATCGTGCACGATATCCAGGAAAGGAATGCCGGTCTGCATCGTGCATTCGCTTTTGCTCAGGCGCTCGATGTGGCGGCTCTTGAGCCGCTCCTTGAGCGTATCGACGACTTCCTCCAGCGGCTCGACCTGCCGCGCGATGGAAACCGACTGCGTATTGTAGCCCTCAACCGTCAGTTCAAGCGCTTCGTTGACTGCATTGCACATGGTTCGCAGCTCATTGCGCGCCGACGGAGAGAACGTCAGCTCGCTCTGGCGGAATTCCTCCATGCGGCTGAAGATGTTCTGCGCATAGTCGCCGATCTTTTCAAAGTCGGACAGCGAGTGCATCATCTCCGCCGTCTGGCGGCGCTGGTCGACCGAACGGATGTTGTGGATATTGGTCAGATAGCGGCCGATCTCGACCTCTGCGCGGTCGAGGAAGCTCTCATGCTCACGGAACGCATCCTCGCTGGGCGCGGCATCGCTGAACAGCGGGCCGGTCGCAAGGCTGAAGTTCTGCTTGGCCGCCTCGCCCATCTCGGCGATGCAGCGCTGCGCCTGCTCCAGCGCCAGCGAGGGCGTGGTCAGGAAGCGCGGCTCGAGCTTGGCCAGCGGGTCCTCCTGCACCTCGCCCGAGGGCACGCTCCACGTCGCCAGCTTGACCAGCAGGCCGGTGAACGGCAGGAACAGGATGGTGCAGGTCACGTTGAACAGGGTGTGGAAGTTAGCGATGCCGCCCTTGTCGATCGCCGCATCCCAGAACGGGAAGCCGACCGTGTATTCAATGGCATAAATGCCGATCAGGAAGATGATCGAGCCGATCAGGTTGAAATAGAAGTGCACCATCGCCGTGCGGCGCGCGTTCTTCGAGCCGCCGAGCGACGAAAGGAACGCGGTGATGCAGGTGCCGATGTTCTGGCCGAGAATGATCGGCACAGCGGCAGACCACGAGATCACGCCCGTGGTGGAAAGCGCCTGCAGAATACCGACCGAAGCGGAGGACGACTGGATGATCGCCGTGACGCCCGTGCCGACCAGCACGCCCAGCACCGGGTTGGAGATCGCCGCGAACAGTTCGGCGAACTGCGGCAGGTCGGCCAGCGGGGCGACCGAGCCCTCCATCACCGACATGCCGATGAACAGGATACCAAAGCCGGTGAAAATATCCGCGATGTCGCGGGTGCGGCGCTTTTTGGCCAGCATCATAATGATGACGCCTGCCAGCACAACGATGTACGCCAGATTGCTCGGCTTGAGCAGATCGAGCAGCAGGTTATCCGAAGCGCCGCCGCTGTCCAGACGCAGGATCTGCGCAGTGATCGTGGTGCCGATATTCGCGCCGAGAATGACGCCGACCGACTGCTTGAGCGACATGATGCCGGCGTTGACAAAGCCGACGACCATGACCGTCGTCGCGGACGAGGACTGGATGACCATTGTGACCACAAGGCCCATCAGCAGCGCCTTGAACACATTTCCGGTCATTTTTTCCAGTGTTCGTTCCAATTTGGAGCCGGCTGCACGTTCCAGGCCCTTCCCCATTGTCGTCATGCCGTAGATAAACAGCGCAAGGCCGCCAATCAGCTGCACGACAGACAGCACATTGAATTCCATGGTTGTCTTCCTTTCACTTTTCTCTTACTTTCTTCTTACATTCTTGTTACATTGCCAGTATATCGTTTTTACAGGGTGCTTGTCAATTATAAATGTAAATCGGAGGACGTTTCTATGAAATCACCGATAATCCTTGTTTCCAGCAGCCAAACCATGGGCAGTCTGTCCATGGTTCGCCAGCAGTCCGCGCTGTATGGCGCGTGTCTGGCGGCGGCCGGCGGCTGCGGCGTGCTGTTCTCCGGCGGAGACGCCCGCGCGCTTGCCGCGCGCTGCGACGGGCTGCTGCTCGCAGGCGGCGGCGATCTGCATCCCGCGCGGTACGGGCAGGCCGTGCAGAGCGAACAGCTGTCCCTCGACCCGGTCCGCGACGCAGAGGAGCAGGCGCTGTTTCAGGCGTTCCGCAGCTGCGGCAAGCCGGTGCTCGGCATCTGCCGCGGCGTACAGGCGGTCAATGTGTTCTGCGGCGGCACGCTGCGGCAGCATATCGAGGGGCACGACGGCACACGCCACCGCGTGCGCTGCATCCCCCGGCTGGCGGAGTACATCGGCCCTGCGCCCCTGGTCAACAGCTATCACCATCAGGCAGCAGACCGGATCGCGCCCGGCCTGCATGCCGCCGCCTGGGCGGAGGACGGCACGGTCGAGGCGCTCGTGCACGACGCCGCGCCCATCCTCGGCGTGCAGTGGCACCCCGAACGCATGGCGCCGCCGCTGTGCGCGGATGTGCCGGGCGAAAACCACCTCGCGCTGTTCCGCTGGCTGTGCGAGCATTGCTGACAGAAAAACGGGCAGGTTTCCCTGCCCGTTTCAGCAAAAGCATAAAAAGAGGGGAGGGCGCCTTACAGCGTCCTCCCCTCTTTTTACTGTTTACAGCACCTTGGACAGGAAATCCTGCAGGCGCGGGTTTTTCGGATGCGCGAAGAACTCGTGCGGCTCGTTCTGCTCGACGATGTTGCCGCCGTCCATGAACAGCACGCGCGTGCCCACCTCGCGGGCAAAGCCCATCTCATGTGTGACGACCACCATGGTCATGCCGTCGTCCGCAAGCTCCTTCATGATCTCGAGCACCTCGCCGACCATCTCCGGGTCGAGCGCCGAGGTCGGCTCGTCGAACAGCAGGACGTCCGGGTTCATCGCCAGCGCGCGGGCGATCGCGATGCGCTGCTGCTGGCCGCCCGAAAGCTGGATCGGGTAGCTGTCCGCCTTATCCGGCAGGCCGACGCGCTCCAGAAGCTCGAGCGCGCGCTTGTCCGCCTCCTCCTCGGTCATCACCTTGAGCTTGACCGGGGCGAGCTTGATGTTCTCGCGCACGGTCAGGTGCGGGAACAGGTTGAACTGCTGGAACACCATGCCCATGCGGCGGCGCACCAGATTGATGTCGGTCTGCTTGGAGGTGATGTTCTGCCCCTCAAAAACGATGTCGCCGCTCGTCGGCTCCTCGAGCAGGTTGAGGCAGCGCAGGAAAGTCGATTTGCCCGAGCCGGACGGCCCGATGATAACGACCTTCTCGCCCTTTTCGATGTGTTCGTTGACGCCCTTGAGCACCTCGTGGTCGCCGAAGGATTTGCACAGGTTTTTAACGTCGATCACTTGCGCGCAGCCTCCTTTCAAAAATGCCGAGCAGCTTGGTCAGGATGAGCACCAGCACCAGATAGATCAGCGCAAGGCTGATATACGGCACGGTGGCATTGAATGTATTGGCCACGATGTTCTTGGCCTGCTGGGTCACGTCGCGCAGCGCGATGACCGACACGAGCGAGGTGTCCTTGAGCAGGGTGATCATCTCGTTGCCGAGCGCGGGCAGGATGTTCTTGACCGCCTGCGGGATAATGATGTAGCGCATGGTCTGCCAGTAGTTCAGGCCGAGCGAACGGCCGGCCTCCATCTGGCCCGCGCTGATCGACATCAGGCCCGAGCGCGCGATCTCGGCCACATAGGCGCCCGAGTTGATGCCCAGCGTGATGATGCCGCAGATGAGCGCCTCATGCTGCTCGCGCGGCTGCATGATGACAAAGCCCATGACCAGCAGCTGTACCATCATCGGCGTGCCGCGGATGACGGTCAGATAGACCGTGCAAAGAAAGTTGACAACGCCCAGCACCGGGTTGCGCTTGCCCGTGCGCTGGGAATCGTGCGCCGTGCGGATGATGGCCACGATCAGGCCGAGCACCACGCCCAGCAGCAGCGCGCAGATGGTCGTGATAAAGGTGACTTTCAGGCCGTCGGTGAACCACGTCCAACGGTCCTGATAAATAAACGTCTGGTACAGCTGGAACAGCAGCTCCTGCAAGCCGTCCGGCAGACTCTGGATCCACGCCGGCGCAGCGGCCAGCCAGCTCTCCAGATTGATGCCCATCACTGGCATCGCCATCCCCTCCTTTTTCTTTCTGAAAGATGGAAGAAAAGGGGCGGCAGCGCGCCGTCCCCTTTTTCATGCCTTTGCTTATTCGGCAGCCGTGTCCGCGGTGTCCGCAGTATCGGTGGTGATATACTTGCCGATGATCTCGTCGATCGTGCCGTC
>CALWJG010000136.1 GCA_944380945.1 uncultured Agathobaculum sp.
CATCAAATGCACCGAAGATCGCCATAAGCAATTCGGTCTGTTCGATCTGTACCGTCTTTTCTATGGTTTGCACCTTGCTTTCATCATTTGCTGTGGAAACGGGCGGCCGATGGCCGCCCCTGCACCCGGTCATACTGACGGACCATTCGTAGGGGCGCGCATTGCGCGCCCGCTTGCCGCCCCCGTTATGGCGGGGCTGTTGGCGGCGCGGCTTGCTCCTCCTCTTCGGGCGGCGGGAGCTCGCTGTCGTCCCGCGCCTCCACGCCGATCTGCTCGACCGCGTGCGCCGACAGGCGCAACACGGCCGCGCCCCCTTCCCCGGTCAGCGTTTCGCTGTGCGCCGTGACCGTGCCGTCCATCGCCGCGGCGATGTCTCCCAGTGCGCGGGAGAGCATGTCGGCCCGTACCGTCTCCACGGTCTGCTCCGCCGGCGCCGGCTCATAATACACATAGGTCTGCACGACGAGCGACACCGGGAACACCACGCTGTCCGACAGGCGCCACGTCCTTGTCTCCACTATTTTATCACAGGTGGCACCGGTAATGCCACTCCCAATATATAAATTTAACCGTTTATTTCCCAAGGTCAGTGCGTACTGCCGCCGCACCCTGCCGGTATACTGCTTGCGCGACGCATCCAGCGCGCGGATGGTCTGCACGGTGTGCCGGGTATGGGCCTGCACCGCGCCGTGCGCGTGCGTCAGGCGGTAGCCGCCCCCCTCCTGCGTGGGCGGCACCAGACCGCTGATCAGCGTGTCGCCCGTCTGCACCGCGTCCCCCGGCTGCACGACCGCCTGCCCGTCGAGCGCATGCACGGATGCGACCACGCCGTCCCGCGCGGCGACCACCTTGGTCGCTGCGTCCTCGTCGAACCGCTCCGCCGGCGGCTCCGCGCCGCCCGCCTGAATGAAAACACTGTTGCCGCGGATGTTGAGCGCAAAAAAGTGCATATCCGGCTGGAGCTGCAGCATGCGCCAGCGGATGCGGTGGGTGTCGAGCGCATCGAGCGGCGCGCCGATGCGCACGCCCAGCTCGCTCAGCTGGCGCATCACCTCCTGCGCGGGCAGGGCGGGCGAGATCTGCGCTTCGATCGCCCAGACGCGGGTGCACAGCACCCACCAGACCAGTCCGAGCAGCGCAAAGCCGCCCCAGAGCAGCACGCGCGGCCGCAGCCGCGCCGCGGCGAACGGCGCGCCCCGCCGCCGCACGATATGCACCCGGCAGCCCGTGCGGCCCATATGCCGCCGCAGCGCGCGGAAATCCCGGATCGACAGGCCCGCATACAGCTCGTTCCACGCGGTGCGCTCCATGCGGCGCAGCGTCAGGCCGTGCGCCGCACACAGGTTGAGAAAGCGCGGCAGGCTCGCGCCCGTCACACGGACGCGTACCTCCCCGCGCGCCAGCTGCCACAGCCGCCCGATCATGCGTCCCGCCCCCTGTCCGGCTCATTTGTCGTGTATTCGACCGAGACGATCGTGCCGGTCACCGCCAGCTCGTCGAGCGAGAGCGCGGTGAGCGCCAGCCCGTCGCCGGTGATGCGCACCTCGCAGCCGCTGCACCGGACGCGCAGCACGCTGTCGTCATATTCCTGGATGCCGCGGTGGTTTTCCACCACCACGCGGGTGTTGCCGATGATCTCGACGCGCGGCCGTCCGCCGTGCAGATCCTCGAGCAGCGCCGCGCCAAAGCCCTCGTGCGCCATGCGTCCCCTCCTCTGTCCGGCTCCATTGTATGCGGCGGCGGCATCAAACTTGCCCGCAGGGCATATCGTGATGGCAAAGCTGTGATCGGAGGGCCGCCATGAAGCTGTTTCTCTCGCTTGTGCTGTTTGCCGCGTTCCTGCTCTGTCCGGCCGCCTGCGCGGACGGGGTGCGCGACGGGCTGACGCTCGCCGCGCGCGCGGCGCTGCCCGCGCTGTTCCCCTTTTTCGTCGCCGGCGGCCTGCTGGTGCGCACGGGGTTTGCCGATGCGCTCGGCCGCGTGCTGGCGCGCCCGCTCGCCCGTCTGTACCGGCTGCCGCCCGCGGCCGCGCCGGCGGTCGTGCTCGGCCTGACGGGCGGCTATCCGGTCGGCGCGGCGACCGCTGCCGGGCTCGTGCAGCAGGGCGCGCTCTCCCCCGCGGACGCGGCGCGCGTCAATTCGTTCTGCAACTGCGCCAGCCCGGGCTTCTGCATCGGTCTGGCCGGACTGGGCGTGTTCGGCAGCGCGCGCACCGGCGCTGCGCTGTACGGCATCCACCTGCTCGCCGCGCTGCTGACCGGGCTGTTCACCGCGCGGGGCGGCGCGGCCCCGCATGCGCCGGCCCGCGCGGCAGCCGGTTGTGCGCCGCCGCGCGAGGGCTTTGCCGCCGCCTTCTGCGGCGCGGTCCAGCAGGCTGCGGGGACGGCGCTGACCGTCACCGCCTTTCTGACCGTGTTTTCCATCCTGCTGCAGCTGCTCGAGCCCGCGCTGGCGCATGTGCCGTTCGGGGCGGCGGCCGCCGGCCTGCTCGAGCTGACCAGCGGGCTCGACCGGCTGCCTGCCCTGCCGCTGCCCGCGCCCTGGCGCCTGACCCTCACCTCCTTCCTGCTCGGCTTCGGCGGGCTGGCGGTGCAGTTTCAGGTGCGCGCGGTCGCCGCGTCCGCCGGCCTGCCGGCGGACGGCTTTGCCGCCGCCAAGCTGCTGCACGGCGCGCTCGCCGCGCTGCTGACCGCTGCGCTGCTCCGCCTGTCCCCCGCGGCGCTGGCCGCGTCCGCGCCCGGCGCCGCCATGCCGCCGCTGCTGCGCCCCATACCGGCAGCGCTGCTGGCATTTGCGGCATTGTTTGCAATTTGGGGTGGAAAACAGGCGAAAAATAAGGTATAATGGGTCACAGAATATTCCGGCGCGCCGCGCTCCCTGCGCGGTCCGCCCATTGAATGGAGTGACCACCCGCATGAGGCTGAAAAAGCTGACGCGAAAGGATATCGAGCCGCGCTGCACCTACTGCGCGCACGGCACGCCGCTTGCAGACGGCGAGCGCATCGCCTGCCGCCGCCGCGGCGTTGTAAACAGCGCGGACCACTGCCGCTCGTTCCGCTATGACCCCCTGCGCCGCATCCCGCCCAAGCCCGCCGTGCTGCGCGGCAATTTCACGGATGCTGATTTCTCACTGGGGGATGACCATGAAAACTGAAGCGATCTTAAAACGCCTGTCCGCGCTCTGCCTGTGCCTGCTCCTGCTGCTCGCCGCAGCGCCGCTGCCGCAGGCGCTGGCCGCGCCGGATGACGAGGAAGGCTATTCGGACGACGCCGGCTACGACGAGGGCGAAGACAGCGGCGCCTCGGACGAAGGCGAAGAATATGACGGAGAAAGCGACGCCGGCGGGGACAGCGATGCGGAGGACACCGGGTCCGCGGAGGACGGCGACGCAGACAGCGACGAAGAGGACGGGGAAGAAAACGGCGACGGCGAGGACGGTGACGGCGAGCCTGCCGTCGACCCGAAAACGCCCGGCGCCACGAACAGCGACAATGTCATCGCCGCCGCGCCCGAAGCGCCCGCGACCAATGCCGAAGCCGCGCTGCTCATCAGCCCGGAGACCGACATGGTGCTCTATGAAAAAAATGCGGACGAGCGCCGCTATCCCGCCTCGACCACCAAGATCATGACCGCACTGCTCGTGCTCGAGCATGTGGACGACCTGAGCCAGACCGTCACCGCGGAGGCGGGCGACTTTGCCGAGCTGACTGCGGACAGCTCGAACGCCGGCATCAAGGAGGGCGAGACCGTCACCATCAAGGACCTGCTGTACGGCCTGATGCTGCCCTCGGGCAACGAGTGCGCCTACATGCTGGCGCGGCACGTCAGCGGCAGCTACGAGGCGTTCGTCGAGATGATGAACCAGCGCGCGGCCGAGCTCGGCTGCACGGACACGCACTTTTCCAACCCCTGCGGCCTGCACGCGGACGACCACTACACCACCGCGCGCGACCTGTACAAGATCGCCAAGCAGGCCATGCAGGACGAGACCTTCCGCAACATCGTCGACACGGTGCAGCACCGCATGTCGCCGACCAACGTGCATCCGGACGCCGAGGGCCGCGTCATCCTGACCACCAACAAGCTGATCCTCAGCTCGTATGCGGAATACGCCTACAACTTCTGCAAGGGCATCAAGACCGGCAACACCTCACAGGCGGGCAACTGCTTTGTCGGCTATGCGGAATACGGCGACGCCAAGCTGTATTCGGTCGTCATGGGCTGTGACGACAAGTCGCTGCAGTATACCGACCTGCCCGCCAGCTTTACGGACACCAAGTCCCTGTTCGAGTGGGGCTTTGACGCCTTCACCTCCCGCACCATCGCCACCCAGGGCGACACGATCGGCTACGCCAAGGTGCGCCTGTCGACCGACACCGATCAGGTGGTGCTGACCGTGCGGAACGATCTGGTGTCGCTGCTGCCCACCGGTCTGGAGGTCGATCAGCTCGAGGCGCACCCCACCGCGCCCGAGGAGGTGGACGCGCCGATCCACGCGGGCGACGTGCTCGGCAGCGTGACATACAGCTACAACGGCGTCAACTACGGCACGGTCGAGCTGGTCGCGCTGAGCGATGTGGAAATGAGCCGCGTGCTCTATTTTTCGGACAAGCTCTCGCACTTTTTCCAGAGCACGGTGTTCAAGGTGATACTGGTCGTACTGGCGGCGTTTGTCGTGCTGTACATCCTGTTCAACCTTGTGTTCGGCGGCATGCGCCGCCGCCAGAAGCGCCGCAACATCCGCACGCGCTACCGCAACACCAACTACCAGCGCCGCAGAAGGCGATAAACAAGGCATGCAAAAAGCCGCCCCATCGGGGCGGCTTTTGAGGCTGTCGAAAAACTGCGTTTTTCGAACAGCCTCTCGATCGAAACCACGCTTGCGCTCATTGAATAGCTGCCGCTTTGCGGCAGAAGGCGGTCAGCGGGCTACGGCCCGATCGAATATTCCGCTGTCTGCGCGCGCCCTATGGGCACACTTGACAGCGGTTTGTATAAAATCCGAGGTACACGC
>CALWJG010000137.1 GCA_944380945.1 uncultured Agathobaculum sp.
CGCCCGGCAGCCAGCCTTTTTATGTCAGCACCACTTTATCTGATACCGTTGGCAGCTACGCCGACCCAACGATATACACCATCGCTGGACGTACTTATTTCAAACTCCGCGATCTCGGCCGGCTTCTCGACTTCGGCGTCACTTATGATGCCGCAACGAGCTCTGTCCACATCGACCCTGACAGTCCCTATGTCCCCGAGCCCGGCGAGAGCGGCGTAATCAAAAATACAGCGACCGCTACCGCTCAGGCTTCGCCCACGCGCCAGACGCTTTTTCTGGACGGCAGCCGCATCACCCCCACCGCTTACATCATCAACGGCAACAACTATATTGGCCTGCGGGATTTGGGCCGGCTGGTTGATTTTTCTGTTATTTATAATTATGATACCCACCGCATCACCGCTTACGCGGCCTATCCCTACGCGGCGGAAACCGACTGGTCCGCCGCGATGAACGACCTTGCCAACAACCTGCGCGGCCGCTCCGCCTCCTCCTTTGCTGCGACCGTGCAGCGCTATGCGCCGGTCGTGACCGGCGAGCGCGGCGCGGACTGGCGCGCGCTGGTCAGCGAGCTGCGCGCGGTGCGTGAAGCGCCTGTCTACGCCGGCAGCGACGGCACCCTGTTACGCAGCAGCCTGTATTGGGCGGACCGCATCACCGCCGCCCTGACGGAAAGCACCGTTCCCACCACGCCCGCCTATGACAGCACGCTGTCCGCCATGGCGGACGCCGACCTGTTCGACAATCCGGACCGCACCGCCCTGCGGCGCGATTTCGAGGCCATGTCCGTCGCCTATCTCGGCGCGGCGCCCTCGACGCTGGCTGACGCCGCGGTGACCAACGGCTATTCCAAGAACGCCCGCTCGCGCGCCGCGCTGGCAGACAGCCTGACGCTGACCGCAGGCGCGACGGACGCCGATGTGCAGGCCGCCAAATCCTACTTTGCGGACGATATGGCGGCGCTGTCCGCGCTCACCACGGACGACGAGCGCGTCTCCTACATCTACCGCCTGCTGCGGCAGGAATTCCGCACCGGCGGCAGCGCCTCCTGGGTGCAGGGATACGGGCAGCGCGCGTCTGTCAGCGCCCGCTCGCTCGCCGCGGCGGCCGACTGGATGTTCGCCGAAGCCGGCATCCCCGCGTTTCTCGCACAGAGCTGGTCGGAGGCATGGAATGTCGTCTACGTCAATGACCAGTGGGCGGTATTCGATTTCACAAAGGGCGGCAGCCTGCGCTCGCTCGACGATTACCGCCTGACCGACACCCACCCCGGCTCCACCCTCCTGCTGACGCAGGTCATGCGGCCCGGCGCTTCCTATTATAATGTGCGCTCCGCCACGGTGGACAAGTATTTCACCTATACCAATATCACCGGCGCATCGCAGGCCACCGCCCGCCAGATGCAGGCGTATATCCAAAAGGTCAATCCGGACGTGCCGCAGTCCGTGCTCGATATGATCCCGGATTATCTGTCCGAGGGCCGCGCCGAGGGCATCCGCGGCGATATCGCCTTTGCGCAGTCCTGTCTGGAGACCGGCAACTTCACCTTCCAGGACAGCGCGGTCTCGCTCGAGCAGAACAACTTCTGTGGTCTGGGCGTGCTGGAAAACGGCATGCTCGGCGCGGCGTTCGACACGCCGCAGCTCGGCATCCGCGCGCAGGTCCAGCACCTGAAAGCCTACGCCAACCGCGAGCCGCTGCAAAACGAATGCATCGACCCGCGCTTTTCGCTGGTCACGCGCGGCGCGGCGCCGACCGTGCAGTACCTCGGCATTCAGGAAAACCCGCAGGGCTACGGCTGGGCCTCGGGCGCGGATTACGGCGTCAAGATCCTGAATATCCTCGAGAATATCCTCGCCTGCTGACGGGCATACTGCCCGCGAGGTGAATACACATGGAGCGTTTTCACAACCTGACCGAGCTGCTCGCGATCGACCGCGCGGCGCACGCCTACTTTGACGGCCTGCCGGCCGGCATCCGGCAGCAGATCATGGCGCGGGGCGCCTGCCTGCACTCCCCCGCCGAGCTGCGCAGCTATGCGGAAAAGCTGCTGCGCGGGGAGCACTGAGGCGCGGAAGGGGCAGGCGGCGCGCCGCCCCTTTCTTCCGCTCCGCGGCGCTTTCTGCCGGATCATGTAACATACTTGTGCCTTTACAAACCTCCCCCGCCGTGGTAAGATTAACTGTGCTACGGCAGGGGAGGTTTCATGCTATGGCTGATAAAAAGGGCACAAAGCAGGTCACAGCCAACAAAAAGGCATGGCACGACTACTTTGTCGAGGAAAAATACGAAGCGGGCATCGAGCTTGCGGGCACTGAGGTCAAGTCCATCCGTCAGGGGCAGATCAATCTCAAGGATTCCTACTGCACCTTCAAGGATGGCGAGCTCTTCGTGCGCGGGATGCATATTTCCCCCTACGAGAAGGGCAATATCTTCAATAAGGACCCGCTGCGCGTGCGCCGCCTGCTCATGCACAAGCGCGAGATCGCAAACCTGTTCGGCAAAACCAAGCAGGACGGGTATGCGCTGATCCCGCTTTCGGTCTATTTCAAAAATTCACGCGTCAAGGTCGAGATCGGCCTGTGCAAGGGCAAAAAGCTGCACGACAAGCGCGACAGCATCGCCGCGCGCGACGCCAAGCGCGAAATGGACCGCGCGATGAAAGAGCGCAATCGTTGATATTCGCATCTGCGGATGCACCCATACGGGGCCGTAACGGGTTCGACGGGGGTGTTGAAGCCGGGATAGCGGGCCGCAGCGGGGATCTGCGTAAAAAGCTCCAACTGTTTATAAATTAAACAACAACGATTATACTCTTCAGGCTGCCTAATTAAGGCTTAGCCCGTCGGCTCAGAGAGGACCACGGCTTTGAGACCCGGCGTCGATTTTGTGGTGAACGTGTACGGGGTAAGAGTTGCCCCCGTCATGTAACATGACTCTACTGAAGTGACCAGCCTGTTTGCCGGCGTGTCATGGAGGGAATCCCAAAAGACAAACTGCGCCCGGAGAAGTCACGGTGAATGTGCTTTCGGACAGGGGTTCAACTCCCCTCGGCTCCACCAATTTGTTAACGGATACCGCCCTATAACAGGCGGTATCCGTTATTTTTATCTGATTTTTGCAACACAAAATGCCATTTAAAAATTTCGGTAGATTTTCCGGTAGATTAAGGCAAGGAAATAGTAATACAGGGTCAGGTTTCCGGCGTGGATGGCGGTCACTACAGCGCACATGCTGGTGCCATTGCCGGATACGCCTGCAGCAGTTTCGGTGATGGCAATGCTTGCCTAATCATTTGACAGGCCTGCATATTATATACATGTGCGCACCGGCAGCCGCGCGCCTGCGCCGCCCGTCAGGATTGCGGCGTTTCTGCTCCTGTCCGAGTAAAAATCGGCAAAATAAAAGCGAGAGGCGCCATTTCGGTCATCCTCATCGCTTTTATCTATCTGATTTGCAAGCAGGCCGTCCCCTGCGCACTGCGGCGGGCAGCACGCCGCTACGGACCGCATTTGGCTGCGGTTTACTGCACTTGTTATGCAGTACCGCACGCGGATGCAGCGGGTTGTGTCAGGCCAGCGTCATATCGCCGTCCTTGACCCAGCCGACATGCCGCAGCGCCAGATTGATCAGCGGGCACAGCACCGCTGGCAGCACGAACGAGATCAGGATCAGGCCGATCCAGTCTTGCGCCGTGACGGCGGCTTTTGCGCCCTCGGCCACGTCGTTCATCCAGCCGGTGTACACGCCGATCTGGCCGACCAGCCCGCAGGTGCCCATGCCCGAGGACACCGGCGTGCCGTTCATCTCCAGATGGAACAGGCAGGTCGCGATCGGCCCGGTGATGGCCGAGGTCAGGATGGGCGCGATCCAGATGCGCGGGTTTTTGACGATGTTGCCCATCTGCAGCATCGAGGTGCCGATGCCCTGCGAGACCAGGCCGCCCCACCGGTTCTCCGGGAAGGACATGACCGCAAAGCCCACCATCTGCGCGCAGCAGCCCGCGACCGCCGCGCCGCCGGCAAGGCCGGTCAGGCCGAGCGCCGCGCAGATCGCCGCGGAGGAGATGGGCAGCGTCAGCGCGATGCCCACCAGCACGGATACCGCAATGCCCATCAGGAAGGGCTGCAGGTTGGTCGCCCACATGATCAGGCTGCCGACCTGCATCGCAGCCTTGCCGAGCGCGGGCGCCCACCACGCGGAAAGCCCGACGCCCACGCCGATGGTCACGAGCGGCGTGACCAGAATATCCACCCGGGTTTCGCCCGAGACCGCCTTGCCGATCTCCGAGGCGATGACCGCCACGAACAGCACCGCCAGCGGGCCGCCCGCGCCGCCCAGCGCGTTGGAGGCAAAGCCCACCGTGATCAGCGAAAACAGCACGAGCGGCGGGCACCGGAGCGCATAGCCGATCGCGACCGCCATCGCCGGGCCGCTCATGGCAGAAGCCAGCCCGCCGACCGTGTACTCCGTGCCGCTGACCGTCGCGACCGGCATGGTCAGGAACGGGATGCCGAACTGCGTGCCCACGGTGTCGATGATCGTACCGATCAGCAGCGAGCAGAACAGGCCCTGCGCCATCGCGCCGAGCGCGTCGATCCCATACCGCCGGACGGATATTTCAATGTCCTTGCGCTTGAGAAACGCCTTGATTTTGTCCATTTTCTTGTCCCTCTTCCGTTGCCGCGGCAGGCGCCGCGGGCAGGTGTATGTTATGCTGTCAAGACAGCTGTTATATTATAGCACATCCGCCGCCGCAGCACAAACCTTTTTTTCGCGCAGAACAGAAAAAATATGCCCTCCCCGCCGCCGTGGCAGCACGGCAAAGGCGGACGCCGCATGCGCACGGCGTCCGCCCGATCGGAGAGGACTCTATGTTCATCAGAGGGAGAGGGCAGCCAGACCGCTGCCGCGTTACTTCTTGCCCGCCGCAGCGGCAGTCTTCGCGCTGCCGGCGGTCGTGGTCTTGGCTGCCGCCTTTTTCGCGGTCTTGGCGGTGGTTTTCTTGCCGGA
>CALWJG010000138.1 GCA_944380945.1 uncultured Agathobaculum sp.
CGCCGCAGGAGATCGCGCCGCAGACCTTTGCGCCGTTTGCGCGCGAGGGCTTCACCGTGGTCGAGTGGGGCGGCGCTACGGTGGGGTGAGCCGGCGCGCGTGCATCTAACTTTATAAAACCAAAAGGAGGCGGTAAGAATGAAACCGAAACACATCGGAGCGGCGCTGCTCGCGGCCGCGCTGGCCGCCGGACTGTGCGGCTGTGACGTATCGCTGGAGAGTCAAAATTCAGAAGCCAAGCCGGTCATCTACCTCTACCCGGAGGAGGAGACCGCGGTGCACGTCACGCTGGACTACGATGGAGAACTGACCACGACATGGCCCGCGTATGAGGGCGGCTGGGACGTGACCGCCCGGCCGGACGGCACGTTGACGGCCGCGGACGGCAGCGAATACACCTACCTGTTCTGGGAGGGCGTATCCGACACGGCATACGACTTTTCTGAGGGCTTCTGCGTCGCGGGGGAGGATACAGGAGAATTCCTGCGCGATACGCTGGCGGAGATCGGCCTGACGCCCAGAGAGTACAACGAGTTTATCGTGTACTGGCTGCCCCAAATGCAGGATAACGCCTACAACCTGATTGCCTTCCAGACCGACCGCTACACCGCGTCCGCAAGGCTCACCATTGACCCGCAGCCGGACAGCGTGCTGCGCGTGTTCATGGCGTGGAAGCCGCTGGACGCGCCGCAGGAGATCGCGCCGCAGACCTTTGCGCCGTTTGCGCGCGAGGGCTTCACCGTGGTCGAGTGGGGCGGCGCTGCGGTGGGGTAAGCCGGCGCTGCGGGCTTGAACCGCCGCGCGCAATGTGGTAGAGTATGGGAGAGAGACACGGAAAGGAAGATACCATGGTGACCATCGACCGGTTTGAAGAGATACTGGAAACGCTTGCCGAGGAGCTGCCCGCAGCGTTTTACGAGCAGCTCAACGGCGGCATCCTCGTCGATCCCGGCCATCCGCTGCACCCGGCGGACCGGCACGGCGACCTGTATATCATGGGCGAGTACCGCACCGACCCGGCGATGGGGCAGTATATCGTGATGTTTTACGGCTCGTTCCGCCGCGTGCTGCGCGGCGCGGACGAAAGCGAGTGGGTGGACGAGATGCGCGACGTGCTGCGGCATGAGTTCCGCCACCATATCGAGGGCATGGCGGGCGTGCGCGACCTTGAGATCTGGGACGAGGAGCAGATCGCGGCCTACCGCGCAGAAGACGACGAATAGGCATGACAAAAGCCGGCAGGGAAGTCCCTGCCGGCTTTTGTTTTGCAGCGCCCGCTCTGCGGGAAAGGCGCTATTTATCCTCGGTGTACAGGAAGCCGCGGTCCGCCAGCCCCTGCACGACGCGATCGAGCGCAGCCTCGTCCGCCGCGCGCAGCGTGTGCAGATGGACGCCGCCGGTCAGGTCGCACAGCGGGCGGGCGTCCGTGCCCTGCAGCTTGCGGTAGAACGCGTCCGCGTCATAGCGTGAAAAGATGTGCAGCGGGGCGCAGATCTCGCCGTAGACCGAATGCTCGACCGTCACGTCGATCAGTGCGCCGCCCAGATCGACGACCGTGTACAGCTCCTCGAGCAGGCGGTCGTCCCCATGGCGGCAGACCACGCGGCGCTCGGCATGGGCGGGCGCGCCCGTGCTCTCCAGAATATAGCCGCGCGGCGTCGCGAGCACCGCCAGACCGCCCGCGCGCAGCAGGGCGACGTCGCCCACGATGATCTGGCGGCTGACGCCGCACTGCGCCGCCAGCACAGTGGCGGAGACGGGCTTGTCCGCCGCGCGCAGCAGCGCGGTGATTTTGGCACGCCGTTCAGCAGCATTCATATAAGATCACTTCCTTATGTTTTCATCATAGCAAAAGATGCCGGGCAATGCAAGTGAAGATCCCGCAAAACCGTGCCATAAAAAGAGAGAGGCTTTGCCGAAGCATAGCCTCTCTGAAAATACGTTGTCTGATCAGCGGAGCACGTAGACGTTGGCATACTGCACGCCAAGCTGATACGCGCGGCTGTGCGAGGAGACCAGAACGTCGATCTTGTTGTTCTTGATCGCGCTGCCGGTGTCCTCCGCGATGAACAGGCCGTAGCCCTCGATATAAACGCGGCTGCCCAGCGGGATGACGGAAGAGTCAACCGCGATCGTGCGGCCCTCGACCAGGCTGGTGCCCGAAGCGGTCGGCACGCCTACCGCACCGTTGCAGGTCGCGCACGGGCAGTAGAAGGTGAGCTTGAACTGGCCCATCGAGCGGGCGTTCTGCTTGATGGCGTCAGTCGCCTTGAGCGAGCTGGAGTAAGCGACCGTGCGCGCGGAGACCGGCGCGGTCAGCAGGTTGTTGTAGGCGGCCTTCTGAGCAGCCTCGGCTTCCGCCTTGGCCTTGGCCTCGGCCTCCGCCTTTGCCTTGGCTTCCGCCTCAGCCTTGGCCTTGGCGAGCGCCTGCTCGGCGGTGGTGATCTGGTCGGTGGTGAGCACCGTGCCGACCGAAGAGTTCAGATTGGAAGAGAGCACCGCAGCCGGCTGATTGAGCGCGGCAGCGCTGACAGAGGCCATCGAACCGACGGCCAGCGCCGCGGCGATCAGCCGGGACGCGTGCTTGCGCAGAGAAATCATCATTTGTGTTACACTCCTAAATAATTCGTTTTGAAAACCCGCGCTCGGCGCGGCATCGGTTGTTACCGATTTGTTTTCGTGTTGTTACTGGTTTGTATCCGGTTTGTTTCCGAACTGTAACCAATGATACCCTACGCCATCGGATTTGTCAAATGCTTTTATTGAATTTTGTGCAATACATACAAGTAAAAATTATCGCTGCCGTGACATCTGCACCAGTCATCCGAAATTTCAGAGACAATAAAAGGAAATTTCGCCCCCTCGTTTGCACAAGGAACGGTTACAAAACCGGCGCACTGCGCAGGTGGGGACAAGGGCCTGTGCTCCGGCGCAGCCCGTGCGCAGCGGTGGGGAAAACCGGTACGCCTGCATAGCCCTGCCGGTGCAGAGGGTATACTATATTAAATACAGCGCTGCGCGGCAGCCGCAAAAAATGCTTTACAGCAGAGGGCGGATGTGGTATTCTAATCATAAGTGTTTGCAGGCTGCGTGGGGATACGGCGCATGGTTTGATGCAGCCGAAACCAGCCTGCAGCGCAGCATTGATTTTGTTGAAAAAGGCAGAAGAACGGATGCCACAGCTGCCTTTTGTAAAAGGCGGGCAGATGCCCGCGCAACCACAAGAACGAACAGAAAAATACCATGTAATAAAGGAAAGTGATAAGACGATTATGAAAGAAAAACTGAAGATCATACCGCTTGGCGGCCTCAACGAGATCGGCAAGAATATGACCGTGATCGAGTACGGAAACGACATCGTCGTCATCGACTGCGGCGTAGCCTTCCCGGATGACGATATGCTGGGCGTCGATCTGGTCATTCCGGACACGACCTATCTCAAGCGCAACCTGAACAAGCTGCGCGGCTATCTGATCACCCACGGGCATGAGGACCATATCGGTGCGATCCCGTATGTGCTGCGCGAGTGCAATGCGCCGGTCTACGCCACGCGCCTGACCTGCGGCATCATCGAGACCAAGCTGTCCGAGCACAAGATGCCCCAGAAGGTCAAGCTCAACCGCGTGCGCGCGGGCGACACCATCAAGCTGGGCTGCTTCAAGATCGAGTTCATCCACACCAACCATTCGATCGCGGACTCGGTGGCGCTCGCCATCACCACGCCGCTCGGCACCATCCTGCACACGGGCGACTTCAAGATCGATCTGACGCCGGTATCGGGCGAGATGATCGATCTGGTGCGCATCGGCGAGCTGGGCAAGAAGGGCCTGCTCGCGCTGATGAGCGATTCGACCAACGTCGAGCGGCCGGGCTCCACGCCGAGTGAAAAGATCGTGGGCAAGTCGCTGGAGAAGTTCATCACGGAGAGCGACCAGCGCATCATCATCGCGACGTTCGCCTCCAACGTATCCCGCCTGCAGCAGATCCTGGACATCGCCGCGCGCGCCGGGCGCAAGGTGGCGGTCTGCGGCCGCAGCATGGAGAAGATCTCCAAGGTCGCGGGCGAGCTCGGCTACCTGCACGACCACGGCAAGGTGCTGATCGACATCTCGGAAATCAAGCGCTACCCGCGCAGCCAGCTGATCATCGTATCCACCGGCTCGCAGGGCGAGACCATGTCCGCGCTGTACCGCATGGCGTACGGCAGCCACAAGCAGGTGGAGGTCAACGCGGGCGACCGCATCCTGATCGCCGCATCCGCGATCCCGGGCAACGAAAAGTCGATCAACAACATGGTCAACGAGCTGTATAAGCTGGGCGCGGAGGTCATTTACGACCGCTCGGCCGCCATCCACGTCTCCGGCCACGCCTGTCAGGAGGACCTGAAGCTCATGCTCGGCCTGTGCAAGCCCAAGTACTTTATCCCCGTACACGGCGAATACCGCATGCTCAAGCAGCACGCAGGTCTGGCGCGCGATATGGGCGTCAACCCCAAGAACATCCTGATCACCGAGATCGGCCGTCCGGTCGAGATCAGCGAGAACTCTGCGCGGCTGGGCAATCCGGTGCCCTCGGGCCGTCTGCTGGTCGATGGCCTTGGCATTGGCGACGTCGGCACCGCTGTCCTGCGCGACCGCAAGCATCTGTCCGAGGACGGCCTGCTGGTCATCGTCGTCACGGTGGACGCGACCACGGGCGTGGTCATCGCGGGTCCGGACATCGTCTCCCGCGGCTTTGTCTACGTCAAGGAGGCGGAGCAGCTCATGGAGGAGCTGCGCACCATCTCGCAGATGGCGCTCGACCGCTGCGCGGTCGACAACCGCCGCGACTGGAACAGCCTCAAATCGGCCATCAAGGGCGATGTGAGCGACTATCTGTTCAAAAAGACCAAGCGCAGCCCGATGGTGCTGCC
>CALWJG010000139.1 GCA_944380945.1 uncultured Agathobaculum sp.
TCAAAATACGCCGTATGCGCATGCGATACCGGCGAGGAATCCTCCACCTCGATATCGATGTCCGCGCTGTCGCCGTTCGTGAACTCAATGGTCAGCGTATAGTCGCCGCGGGACAGGGTCTCCAGCCACTCGGTGCGCAGCAGAATGCCGCGGTTGGTTGCCACATAGTCCGAGGAAGCGTACAGCCGGTCGCCGTCGCACTCGATGCGGGAAATGGTGCGCCCAGCGGGGATGGAGATATCCACGCCGTCGCCCAGCTCGTCCTCGATCTCCGCGCGGTCAAACGAAATGGTATCCGGCGTAACGGCCGCTTCGCTCGAGGTCCAGACCAGCTCGCCGCCGATCGTCGCAAATACGCCGCTCGCCAGCGTGTAACCGCCGATATTGACGCTGCTGGCAAAGCTCACGCCGTTGGACAGGATGTCCGCCTGATACACCGCGCCGTAGCCGGTGATCGAAGCGCCGTCCCGCGCGGCCAGATAATAGATATTGGTATCATCCGAGGTGCTGACCGTCGCTTCGCCCAGCAGGCCGAGTTCCTCGATCTCCGCGTCGAGCGTCAGCGAGATGCGGCTGTCCGCCTCGACCGCAACGGAGGCAAAGCCTTCGCCGTCGCCGGTCAGGCTGCGCTCATAGAGCGCCGCCGCGCTGTTTACCGTAGTCATCCCAATACGGGTAGCGCCCGTTGCAGTGACCTGCATCAGGCGCCCCATGGGAGACGATATGATAATATCGTCACAATCGACGTTTGCCAGCGTGACCGTTCCGCCGGATACGATGATCGTGCCGTTGACACGCACGTTGTTCAGCGTCACCGCGTCTGAACCCAGGCCCTCGGTCAGGTACAGGTCACCGTCCACCGTGGCGTTGGAGAGCGTGCAGCTCTCGGAGATCGTCACATTTTCGGTATCGCTCTTCAGATCTGCACCCGTATAGCTCGCGCCTTCCCGCGAGAGCGAGGTGCCCAGATAGAAATACAGGATCTTGGCGACCTCGCCGCGCGTGACGACCCGCTTGGGACGGAACGTGCCATCCTCATAGCCGGACAGGATGCCCTTGTCCACCGCGGCTTTGATATAGCCGGCGGACCAGCTGGCGATCTGATCGCGGTCGCTAAACGGCAGCGAGCTGGCCGAGACCGTACCCGGGTCTTCCTTGAACAGGCGGCCGATGATGACCGCAGCCTGCTCGCGGGTAATATCGCCCTGCGGATCCATCTTATCTTCCGACACGCCGTTGATGTAGCCGTATTTTACCGCGATCTGGATGGTCTCATAATACCATGCGCCGGTAGTCACATCGTCAAACGAGATCGACGCCTTCTCGGTAAAATGGAACGCGCGGTTGATATACCGCATAAATTCCGCGCGCGTCAAATCAAGGTCAGGCTCGTAGTTGCCCGTCGATGCGCTCGGGTTGATGACCCCTTCCTGATCGAGGTACTCGATGTACTCCTTTGCCCAATGGCCGTCCAGATCATAGGCCAGCGCAGCCGGGATCGTCGTGACCAGCATGGCCGCGCTCAGCAGAGCGGACAGCAGCCGTTTTTTCATACCAATACACCCCTTATTGATGATAGCATTAGTATAGCATATACAAATGCACTTGGCAACCACCATTCTTTTCAAGCATTTTTTACAAAACGGATAAAAATCCTCCCCTTGCGGCTGGTGCCGCCGAAGGACTCCACCCGCGCGCGCCCCACGCCGCGCACGGTCAGGCGGTCGCCCGCAGCGACAAGCCGCTCGGGCTTGAGGCAGGGCGCGTTGTTGAGGAACACCAGCCCGTGCTCGATGCGCTGCTGCACCTCCTTGCGCGGCAGGCCGAAGATCAGCGCCGCGACGCTGTCCAGCCGCGGTGAAGCGACCGAGCCCGTGCCCTCGGTCTCCTCCGACGCAGCCGCGCGGATGCTGTCCAGCGGCTCGCGCGTGAGCGAGAGCTGCTTGCGCCCCGCCTGCCCGAAATGCAGCAGGATGAAATCCGCCATATCCTCGAGCACAAGGATGTCCGCGCCCTCCTCGTGCACCAGGATGTCGCCCACGACCGAGCGGTCGATCTGCAGTCCCATGAGCGCGCCCAGATAGTCGCGATGGGTGAGCGTGTCCTCCTTGTGCTTATGCGCGCGCAGCAGCGTGATAGGCGCGGCCTGCCGCGCGGCGTCCCCGTCCATATAATCCGGGTAAAACAGCCACACGCCGCGCTCGGCGTCCTCGTATCCGCCCCAGAACAGCGCATGGCCGGACGCACCCGCCAGCCGCACCGCATCGGCGCACAGCGCCCGCTCGCTGAGGCTCAGGAAGCGGGTATGGGTCAGGTAATTGCGCGTCCGGCACGCCTGCTCCTTGTCGAGCAGGCCGGCGAGCAGCAGGCGGTCGTCGCCGTTTTTCGCCAGCGCGGCAATGATCTCTTGCTTGGTTTTCACGGATGGTCCCTCTCTCCGGGCGGCAAGCGCCCTGTGCTTTGTTCTCTCTGCCTATTGTACTATTTCCGGTTTTCGTTTACAATAAATTTATTCTGATGCAGGGAGTTGGTTGATTTGGCAGTCAGGGACGAGGTGCTGCGCGCGCTCGAGCAGGCGCGCGGCGAGCGCGTGTCGGGCGGCAGGCTGGCCGCGCAGCTCGGCGTGTCGCGCGCCGCGGTGCACAAGGCGATCGGCGCGCTGCGTCAGGACGGCCTGTGCATCGACGCCGTACCCGGCGGCGGCTACTGCCTTGCGCCTGAGGACGACAGCCTGACCGCCGCGGGCGTGCAGGCGCTGCTGGACACCGCGTTTATCGGCCGCGAAATGCTGGTCGTGCCCACGATCGGCTCGACCAACACCGCAGTCAAGGAGCAGTACGCCGCGAGACCGCACGGCTTTGTGCTGCTCGCCGAGGCGCAGACCGGCGGCCGCGGGCGGCTGGGCCGGCAATTCTCCTCCCCCGCCGGGACGGGCGTCTACCTGTCCGTCCTGCTGCACCCCACGCTGCCGCTCTCGCACATCCAGTTCGTCACCATCGCCGCCGCGGTCGCGGTCGCGGAGGCCGTCGAGCAGACCGCGGGCTTCGCCCCATCCCTCAAATGGGTCAACGA
This sequence comes from uncultured Agathobaculum sp., assembly GCA_944380945.1. Classification (GTDB taxonomy): domain Bacteria; phylum Bacillota; class Clostridia; order Oscillospirales; family Butyricicoccaceae; genus Agathobaculum. Next base: position 3,073 of record CALWJG010000139.1, read on the forward strand.
CGTGCTGATGGACGGCCGCAAGCTGTGCGGCATCCTGACCGAGGCCACCATCGAGGGCGAGACCGGCGCGGTCAGCGCGCTGGTGGTGGGCATCGGCGTCAACCTGCGCCCCAACCCGGACTGGCCGGACGAGGTGCGCGCGGTCGCGGGCGCGCTGAGCGAATTCGGGCGGGCGCCGCGCCGCGCCGCGCTCGCCGCCGCCATCCTGTCGCAGTTTGAGCGCGCCTACGCCCTGCTCGAGCAGGGGCAGCAGGCCGAGCTGCTCGCGCGCTACCGCAGCCGTCTGTGCTGCATCGGCCGGCCGGTCACGGTCATCGGCGCGGCCGGGCGCTACGAAGCCCTGTGCACCGGACTGGACGAGAACGGCCATCTGCTCGTCCGCGATGCGGACGGACAGGAACGCATCCTGTCCTCGGGCGAGATCAGCATCCGGCTGTCCACCCGTCCGCAGAGGGAAAAATCGTGACTGACAAAAAAGTGATCGTGAATTTTACAGCCCTGACATTTTGCATCGCCTATCTGGTATCCGGCGTGTTGATCGTCCTCGGGCAGTTTGGGTATCGGGTTTACAGCTGGGTGGATACGCTGCCGCAGTTCTGCGCCAATATCCCTTTTGCAGTCTATATCCTGTCCCCGGCGATCGCTTCGCATCTCGTTTTGAAGCGAAGCCGTCAAATTACCGGCCTGCGAAAATGGCTGCAAACCGTTTTCCATGCGAAAAACAGCGGATACCCTTATCTGCTCGTTATCGCAGGGATTGTGCTCTTTTTTTCACTGCACGCTGCATTTTCTGGGCGCGCAGAAATGGCGCTTCCATTTTATGCGTTTTTCCTTTCCCTGCCGGGGAATCTTTTGATCGGCGGCATGGAAGAGGCCGGCTGGTCGTATATCCTGCAGCCGGGGCTCGACAAAAGATTCGGCTATGTGCTGTCCAGTATCCTGTCTGGCGTGATCTGGATCCTGTGGCATATCCCGCTGTTCTTCCTCCCGGGGACCCGCCATGCAGCGGGACTGATTCCCTTTGGGATGTTTGCCGTGCAATGTATGGCGCTGCGCTTTTTCTTCGGCGCGGTCCGCAGAGTATCCGGAAAAAGCGGCGTGTTTATGTGCGTGCTGTTCCATACCATGTTCAATGCAGCGTCCTCTGTCTTTTCCGCAATGACAGCGACATGGCCGGGAACCATCGCCGCAAACACCGCAATGGTACTGGTTTCCATTATAACCGTTGCGGTATCGAGCAAAAAGCAAGCCAAACCTATCTGAATATTATTACAAAGGAGCTACCATCTATGTTTCAAACCGCCGCAGGCGTGCGCGTCCCCTATCCGGAGCAGCTTTCCGAGCAGTTCCAGCAGGACGGCGACACGCTGACCGCCAACCTCAGCTTTGAAAAGCTGGCGGACTTTGTCCGCGCCTATTATGCCGAGCTGGACGAGCCGCTGTTCCTCGCCATCCATCCGGATGCGGACGACAGCGAGGTCTGGTATCTGGACAACATGACCAAAAAGCAGCTGACCATGATCCTGGACGGCTACGGCGAGCTGCTGTATCAGGACGGGCTGTCCGCCTTCGCCATCGGCTCGCTCGCGACTGAGGAGGAGCTGTTCGTGCAGAAGTACAAGGTGCTCAGCCTGTACAGCCCGCGGCCCGACCGGTTCGTCAAGCTGCTCGAGCGCTTCGGCGTGACCCGCACCAGCCATCTGGTGACCGCGTGGGACACCTTCTCCAAGGACCACCCGGGCGAGGCCCAGCGGCTCGAGATCGCCGGGCAGACCGTGCCGGATATGATCCGGGAATTGCAGAAGATCGGCATGTATAAGGGATAGCAC
>CALWJG010000140.1 GCA_944380945.1 uncultured Agathobaculum sp.
CGACAGTCTCAAGCGTCCGGCGGGAGCCGGACGCTTTTGTGGTTTTTGCCGGATACAATATAAATAAATTATGAATTTTTACCAAGGCTCTTGATTTTTGCCCGCAATGGGATTATCATTACAGTGTTAGCACTCGAACACATCGAGTGCTAATCCCAACAATGATACAGAGGTGTATGCAACCATGGCAAAGAAGCAGTTCAAGGCGGAATCCAAGCGGCTGCTCGATTTGATGATCAACTCCATCTACACGCACAAGGAGATCTTTCTGCGCGAGCTGATCTCCAATGCGTCGGACGCGACGGATAAGCTCTATTACAATGCGATGAAAGAGGGCAAGACCGGCATCACGCGCGACAGCCTGCCCATCGAGCTGACGCTCGACAAGGAAAACCGCAAATTCGTGATCGAGGACCACGGCTGCGGCATGACGGCGGAGGAGCTGGAGAGCAACCTCGGCACGATCGCGCGCTCGGGCTCGCTGGCCTTCAAGAAGGAAAATGAGAATATGGACGATGTGGACATCATCGGCCAGTTCGGCGTGGGCTTTTACGCGGCGTTCATGGTCGCCAGCCATGTCGAGGTCGTGTCCCGCGCGGCCGGCAGCGACGAGGCCAACCGCTGGGAGTCGGACGGCACGGCGGGCTATACGGTCACGCCCTGCGAAAAGGCGGAAAACGGCACGAAGATCACCCTGACCATCAAGGAGAACACGGAAAGCGAGAATTACGACGAGTTCCTCGAGCCGTACCGCGTGCAGGGTCTGGTCAAGAAGTATTCCGACTATATCCGCTACCCGATCAGGATGGACATGACGCGCTCGCGCATGAAGGAGAAGCCGGCGGACGCGGGCGAGGACTACAAGCCCGAGTGGGAGGAATACGTCGAGAATGTTACGCTCAACTCGATGGTGCCGATCTGGAAGAAATCCAAAAAGGAGCTGACCGACGAGGACTACAATTCGTTCTACACGGGTAAGTTCTACGATTATCAGCCGCCGCTGCTGCACATCCACACGAGCGTCGAGGGCGCGGTCACCTATACCGCGATGCTGTTCATCCCGTCGCACGCGCCCATGGACTATTACACCAAGGATTTTGAAAAGGGCCTGCAGCTCTATTCCAACGGCGTGCTCATCATGGACAAGTGCGCCGACCTGCTGCCCGACCATTTCAGCTTTGTGCGCGGCATGGTGGACACGGCCGACCTGTCGCTCAACATCTCCCGCGAGATGCTCCAGCACGACCGCCACCTCAAGGCGATCGCGCAGAGCCTGGAAAAGAAGATCAAGAACGAGCTGCTCAAGCTGCGCAAGGACAAGCGCGAGGATTACGAGAAATTCTGGCAGGCGTTCGGCCGTCAGCTCAAGTACGGCGCGTATGTGCAGTACGGCGCGCACAAGGAGCTGCTGCAGGATCTGCTGATGTATCATTCCTCGACCGAGGATAAGCTGGTCACGCTCGAGGAATATGTCTCCCGCATGAAGGAGGAGCAGAAGTATATCTATTACGCCTGCGGCGAGACTGTGGACAAGATCAAGCTCCTGCCCGCAATGGAGACCCTGCGCGACAAGGGCTATGAGGTTCTGTGTCTGGACGACAACATCGACGAATTCTGCATCAAAATGCTGGCAAACTATAAGGAGAAGGAATTCAAGTCCATCGCGGACGCGGATCTCGGCCTGGAGACCGAGGACGAGAAGGAAGAGATCAAAAAACTCTCTGAGGAGAACAAGGCGCTGCTCGAGGCGCTCGGCAAGGCGCTGGACGGCAAGGTCAAAACGGTCGAGCTGACCGGACGGCTTAAGAGCCATCCCTGCTGCCTGCGCGCCGAAGGCCCTATGACGCTCGAGATGGAAAAGGTGCTCAACCAGCAGGCGCTGGACGACAGCCAGCGCGTGCACGCGGAGCGCGTGCTCGAGCTGAACGCCGATCACCCGATCTTCCGCAAGCTGTGCCAGCTGCAGCAGGAGGGCTCGGATCAGCTTGCGACCTATGCGGACATCCTGTATACGCAGGCGCTGCTGATCGAGGGCATGCCGGTCGAGGACCCGGTGGCCTATGCCAACGCGGTGTGCAGCCTGATCTCCTGAACGGATAACGAAGTATCGGTGCAGAACGGCTGAGGAGGTGCGGCCATGAAAAAAATGCTGTGGATCGTCAACCCGCATGCCGGACGGGGCGCGCTGAGCGGCAAGGTGATCGGCTGCGTGAACGTGTTCCAGCAGGCGGGCTATGATGTGACCGTCTATGTGACGCAGGGCGCGCAGGATGCCACCCGCATCGTGCGCGAGCGCGCGCTCGAATTTGACCGCATCGTATGTGCGGGCGGGGACGGCACGCTCAGCGAGGTCGTGACCGGGCTGATGGAGTCGCCCGTGCGGCCGCCGCTCGGCTATATCCCGGCGGGCACGACCAACGACTTTGCGCTCACACTGGGTATCCCACGCACGCCGCAGGAGGCCGCCGCCGTCGCGGCGGGCGGCCAGCTCCACGCGCTGGACATCGGCCGCTTCAACGACCGGTATTTCAACTATATCGCGGCGTTCGGCGTGTTCACCGAGGTGTCCTACGCCACGCCCCAGCAGTATAAGAACATTTTCGGCCGCGCGGCCTATATTTTCGGCGGCGCACTCTCGCTGGCCAACATCCGGAAGCACCATATCCGCGTCCAGAGCGACGAGATGTCGCTCGAGGATGATTTCATCTACGGCATGGTATCCAACTCGGTGTCGGTCGGCGGGTTCAAGGCCATCCAGCCGGACGGTGTGCTGCTGGACGACGGGTTGTATGAGGTGCTGCTGGTCTATCCGGTGGAGAACCCGATGGAGCTGCAGTGGCTGATCAACGACCTGTTGACGCACAACACGGATTCCACGCGGTTTGCCTATTTCCGCACGTCGCACATCACCTTCGAGGCGGATGCCGAGGTGCCGTGGACGCTGGACGGCGAGTTCGGCGGCGCGACGCGCCGGGCGGAAATCACCAACCACTGCCGCGCGATCACCTTCGCCGTCGGCGGCGCCGATGAGGACAAAAACCGGCTGCCGGACAAATCCGGCGCCAACCGGACATAAACTGAGCCCGCAGGAATATCCTGCGGGCTTTTGCATGCTCATTTTTCCTCGCAGGGCGCAAGCAGCATGGGCTGCAGCTGGCGGCCCTCGAGGGCGGCGGCGATGGTATCCGGCACGCGCGCCATATCCGCCACAAGCGAGCGCGGCTTGGCGTGCGGCGCGTCCTGCCGCAGGGGGACAAAGTAGAAATGCCGGCGGCTGAGCAGCGCGCCGATATTGGCCGCACTGCCCGACAGGCCGTCGTTGGTCGAGACCGCGAGCACGACCGGCTTTTCACCGCGCAGATGGCTTTTGACTGCCATGGCGACCGGCGTATCCGTGATGCCGTGCGCGAGCTTGGCGAGCGTGTTGCCCGTACAGGGCGCGACGACCAGCACATCGAACAGCGCGCGCGGGCCGATCGGCTCGGCGGCGACGATGGTGTCGATCGGCGCGCAGCCGGTCGCGGCGGACAGGCGGCTGCGCCAGTCCGCGGCGGTGCCAAAGCGGGTGTCGAGCGCGCCCGCATGGTCGGACAGGATGGGCGTGACCGCGTGGCCCTGCGCGGCCAGAGCCTCGATCACGGGCAGCACCTTGCCGAAGGTGCAGAACGAGCCGGTGAGCGCAAAGCCGATGCGGCAGGGGACAGGCAGCGTCATACGATCCCCTCCTCCTGCAGGATGGCGCGCACGGTATCGTAGATCGCGCGCGCCGCGGAGCGCGGCGCGACCCGCCCGGGCAGCGAAAGCGCGTGCAGCACCCTGCACGCAGGGGGTGCGGGAAGGTCGGGCGCGATGCCGCCGGGCAGGGAAGCGAGGTCGATCACCACGCAGCCCGGCTTGAGCTCCTCCAGCTCGGTTTCGCCCAGCACGGGCGCGGGTACGGTGTTGAACACCAGGTCAAATCCCGCCAGCCGGCCGGCAAGCCGCCGCGTATCCAGCCAGCGCATGCCCGCGGCCTCGATGCGCGCAAAGTCGCGCGGCGCGCGGGCAGACACCGTGACGCAAGCGTCCAGCGCGTGCAGCTTGCGCGCGAGCAGCGTGCCGATGCGGCCGCAGCCGATCACCAGACACTGCGCGCCGTGCAGCGTGCAGTCGGTCTGCTCCATGGCGAGCTGGATCGCGCCCTCGCAGGTCGGGATGGCGTTGCGGATGGCGAGTTCGTCGCGGGTGAGATAGTCGATCAGGTGCAGATTGTTCTGCACCGCGCGGGCATGTACCCAGAAGGGGACCGAGCCGGCGAGCGTCAGCGTGCCGGACGGGATCGCGTCCAGCACGCCGGACAGCGCATAGGGCGCGTCGGCGAGCGGGGCGTTGAGCTGCCCGTCCCCGCGCTGGACGGGCAGCGGCAGAATGACCGCCTGCGCGCCGGCAAAGCAGGGGTGCGGCTCGGCATAGGCTGTGCAGCCCTCCACCGGAGCGCTGCCGAGCGCAAAGGTGCGCACCGTGCAGCCGCTGTCCCGCAGCAGTGCAGCCAGATGCGCCTGCCGCACATCCCCGCCGGCGACCGCAAGGGTCGCGGAACTTCTCATAGGGAAAACCTCCTTTGTGCCATCCTATGCGCCGCGCGGCGCGGCGGTGCGGCGGACAGGCAAAGGCGGCAGGCAGAAGCAAAGCCCCGGAACGGTGGTTCCGGGGCTAAGTCTTTCGAAAATGTTCTCGCGCCGCAGGCGCGCATTCAAACAGAAAGCAGCGGTGGAACCGCTGCTTTCATAAAATCCGGGGGCGTGTACCTCGGATTTTATACAAACCGCTGTCAAGTGTGCCCATAGGGCGCGCGCAGACAGCGGAATATTCGATCGAAAGCGT
>CALWJG010000141.1 GCA_944380945.1 uncultured Agathobaculum sp.
GAGGCGCGCCGGACGGCGCGCCTTGTTCCTGTATATCGGAGGAAATGTCAAAAATGATTCATCGTTATCAAAAGAACGGGCTGAACTTCGTGCTCGACGTCAATTCCGGCGCGGTGCACCTGCTGGACGAGATCAGCTATGCGGTGTCCGGTCTGGTGGACGAGCAGATGGCGGAGGAATGCCCGCAGGCGGTCGTGGACGCGCTTGCGCAGTACCCGGCGGACGAGGTGCGCGAGGCATACGGCGAGCTGTACGAGCTGAAAAAGGCCGGCCAGCTGTTCGCGGAGGACGACTATATCGACGTCAGCCGCTATATCCCGGTGGGCGCGCCGGTCAAGGCGCTGTGCCTGCATGTCGCGCACGACTGCAACCTGCGCTGCACCTACTGCTTTGCCTCGACCGGCGACTTCGGCCAGGGCCGCAAGATCATGCCGCCCGAGATCGCCAAAAAGGCGATCGACTTCGTCATCGCGCGCTCGGGCAAGCGCCGCAACATCGAGGTCGACTTTTTCGGCGGCGAGCCGCTGATGGCGTGGGACACGGTCGTGCAGACGGTCGATTACGCGCGCAGCATCGAGGAGCAGCACGGCAAGAAGTTCCGCTTCACCATCACGACCAACGGCCTGCTGCTCGATGAGGACAAGCGCGCCTACATCAATGCGAACATGGACAACGTCGTGCTCTCGCTCGACGGCCGCCCCGCGGTCAACGACGAATTCCGCAAGACCGTGTCGGGCACGGGCAGCTACGATGTGATCGTGCCCAAGTTCAAGGCGCTGGTGGATGCGCGCGACCCGGAAAAGGACTACTATGCGCGCGGCACCTTCACCTCGCACAATCTGGATTTTGCAGACGATGTGGTGCACATCGCGGACGCGGGCTTTGACCGCCTGTCGGTCGAGCCGGTGACCGCCGAGCCCGGCTGCGGCTATGACCTGACCGAGGCGGACCTGCCGAAGATCGAAGCCGAGTATGACCGCCTGACCGAGATCATGCTCGAGCGCCGCCGGCAGGGCAAGCCGTTCACCTTCTTCCACTTCATGGTCGATCTGGATCAGGGGCCGTGCGTGGTCAAGCGCCTGCGCGGCTGCGGCGCGGGCTATGAATACGTCGCGGTCACGCCGGACGGCGACATCTACCCCTGCCACCAGTTCGTCGGCAAGGAGGAGTTCAAGCAGGGCAGCGTGCTCGACCAGTCGTTTGACATGGAGATCGCAGCCAAATTCGCGGGCATGAACATCTACACCCGCCCCAAATGCCAGAAGTGCTGGGCGAAGTTCTACTGCTCGGGCGGGTGCTCGGCAGCCAACTGGAACATGAACCACGACATGAATGATTCCTATGATCTGGGCTGCGAAATGGAGCGCAAGCGCCTTGAGTGTGCAATTTACCTGAAAGCGATGGAGAAGCTCGGGACGAATTAGTCCAACCTGCCAAATTGTAAAAAAACTGTGTAAAGTCCATTGCATTCAGCCTGTTTTGTGGCGTATAATGTACACTGTATTTTTTCTACGTTCCCAATAGAGGAGATGTGTTTTATGCCGCAGAACGTAATGGTGTCCGTGATGGGCGAGGGCGAATATATGACCCGGCTGGTGCAGGCGATCCTGCAGCGCGAGGTCATCCCGCCGCGCAACCTGTTCCTGTCTGCTAAAAATAAAGCCGCCTGTCAGGCGGCCGAGGGCTATCCGGTATCCGTGTGCGAGGATGAGCTCGCCGCGCTGATCAAGAGCGAGATCGTGCTGGTCGCCGCTTCCAAGCGCGAGATGCCGACCGAGCTGGCCAAGATCGCAGGCAGCGCGCAGAAGCGCGTGCTGGTCTCCGTGTGCGACAGCGAGCAGATCAACGTGGCCTACCTTGCTGAGCGCATCACCACGGCGACCGAGTTCATCGCCGCCATGCTGCACCGCGATGAAAACGGGAAGCTGTACGCGACCTATGAGATCAGCCCGAAGACGCGCCTGTTCCTGCACCAGCCGTGCCGCGACCTGGTGGACGCGATGTGCGCCATGATGAACGAGCAGGGCTGAGGGTTCTAAGACGGACAAACCGGGAATATGCTGTTCCATGACCTTCCACAAGGGGGAAGACGGATGAACAAACAGCATATTCCCGGTTTTTTTGACGCTTTGGTGCGCACGCCGGCGTTCCTGTTCCTGTGCGCGATGTTTTTGTGCGGCGCGCTGGCGGGCGGCCTGACCGGCCTGCACGCGGGCGAGGGGGACAGCGCGCTCACGCTGGCCGCGCTGCTGTCCGAGCTGCCGCGGCAGGCGTTTTACGGCGTGCTGTGCGCGGTCGTATGGCTGGCGCTGCCGCTGCTGTGCGCGCCCCTGCGGGCGGCGCCGCTTTTGCTGTCCGCGCTGGCGGCGGCGCGCGGCTTTGTGCTCGCGCTGACCGTGTCGGTCAGCATCGGGCAGGGGGAGGGCGTGCTGCTGCCGCTGACCGCAGCCGGCCTGCCGGCGGTGCTCAGCGTATCCGCGCTGCTGGCCGCCTGCGCGATGGTGTGGCAGAGCGGGGAGACCGCGGGGCGGTTTGCACTGCGCGCCTGCCGCGCGCCCTATGCGGTCTGCATGGCGCTGGCCGCCCTGTCCGCGCTGCTGCGCGCGGGGATCGCCGCGCTCTGGAGCCTGTGACAGCCGGCCGCCGCCCCGCACTATTGACATGACCCCTCCGGGATGGTATTGTAATTTCAACAATGCCAGTTCGGAGGGGTTTTCCATGCCTGATTTCACCGCTGTTGACGTCATGCAGTTTTTCGACCGCCGCCCGCGCGCGCTTGCGCTGTATCAGGCGTTTGAGCACAAGGTGCTGGCCGCCTGTCCGGATACGCGCGTCCGCGTGCTCAAAAGCCAGATCACATTTGAAAACCGCCACGGGTTCGCGTTTGTCTCCCTGCCGCGCCGCAAAACGCCGGAGCCGGCGATCGTGGTCAGCTTCGGCCTGTCTTACCGGGTGGATTCCCCGCGCATCTGGCAGGCGGTCGAGCCGTACCCCAACCGCTGGACGCACCATGTGCTGGTGTCGGACGAAACGCAGCTGGACGGCGAGCTGCTGGACTGGATCAAACAGGCCGCCGCATTCGCGGCGGCCAAGTGAGGCTCATTTCTTCCAGTCCAGTTCTGTGCCGCAGTTCGGGCAACACGGACGGAAGAGGTTGTGCTGCAGCAGCGATATGCCGCAGTGCGGGCAGCGGATCGTGCGCTGTCCCCATATCAGCCCGATGCATGCGATCAGCATACCGCCCAGCGGGACATAGACCGGATTCATCTCGGGATAAAACGTGTATAAATAGTTGCAGATCACCCGGCTGAGGAACACGATGGCAAGTCCCGCGATGCACAGCCCCAGACTGATGAAAAAACGTGTGCGCAGTTTCATATTCGATCCCTCCTGTCTGCCTTTATCATAGCACAGCGCAGGGGAGGGCACAATACAAACCAGAGGAAGATGCCCCATGCTCACCTACCACCTTGATCCGCAAAGCAAAACCCCGCTGTACGAGCAGATCTACCGCGCCATCCGCGCGGACATCATGTCCGGCGCGCTCGCGGGCGGCGAACGCCTGCCCAGCAAGCGCAAGCTCGCCGCCAACCTGCGCGTCAGTCAGGTGACGGTCGAGACCGCCTACGGCCAGCTGCTGGCCGAGGGCTATCTGGTCTCCGAGCCGCGGCGCGGGTACTTTGTGCAGCGGCAGCTGGCCGTGCCCGCCGCGCCATCGCCCGCCCCGGCTGCCGCGCCTGCGCAGGCCGCGCCCGCGGATGGCTGCCGGTACGACTTCCGCACCAACATCGTGGATACGGGCTGCTTCCCGTTCTCCGTGTGGGCGCGGCTCAGCCGCAGCGTGCTGAGCGAATATTCCGACCGGCTGCTGCAGGCCGCCGACCCCTGTGGGGCCATCGAGCTGCGCGTGCAGATCGCGCGGTATCTGCACGATTTCCGCGGCATCAACGTGTCGCCGGACAATATCCTGGTCGGCGCGGGCTCGGAGTATCTGATGCATCTGGTCATCCAGCTGCTCGGCCGGGAGCGCATTTACGCGCTCGAGAACCCGGGCTACCGCAAGCTGTACCAGATCTTTGCCGCGAACGGGGCGGCGGTGCGACCGCTGCCGCTGGACAAGAGCGGTCTGCGCGCGGATGCGCTCGCCGCGAGCGACACCTCGGTCGTGTACCTGACCCCGTCGCACCACTTTCCGCTGGGCACGGTCATGCCCGCCGCCCGCCGCATGGAGATCCTGCGCTGGGCGGCCGCCGGCGACCGCTATATCATCGAGGACGACTACGACAGCGAGTTCCGCTATGCCTCGCGCCCCATCCCCGCGCTGGGCGAGCTCGACCGCGCGGGGCGGGTGGTATACGTCAACACCTTTGCCAAGAGCCTGTCGCCCGGCCTGCGCATCGGCTATCTGGTGCTGCCGGACGCGCTCATGGCGCGCTATCGGGAGCGATTTTCGCTCTATTCCTCCACCGTGCCGAGCTTTGACCAGCAGACGCTGGCCGCCTTCCTGCGCACCGGCGGGTTCGAGCGGCACATCAGCCGCAGCCGCAAGCTGTATCAGGCGCGGCGAGACGCGCTCATGGCCGCGCTCGACCGCGAGCTGGCGGCGCTGCCGCACGAGGTGTCGCGCTCGGAGGCCGGCCTGCACCTGCTGCTGCACATGCGGTGCGGCCTGCGCGAGCGCGAGCTGATCGAGCGGGCGCGGGACGCCGGCGTGCGGGTGTACGGCCTGTCGGCCTATTACATGCCGCCGGTCCAGCCGCCGCGGGCGACGCTCGTGCTCGGCTACGCCGGCCTGACCGCGCAGCAGATCGACGAGGCCGCCGCGCTGCTGCGGCAGGCGTGGAC
>CALWJG010000142.1 GCA_944380945.1 uncultured Agathobaculum sp.
AAGCAACCCCCAGCTGGCAGACGGGTTATCCCCCGGTCAGATGCTTGCGCTGCCCCCGGCCGCCCAGCTGGGCACGCTCGCTGTGCACGGCCGCGCCGCGCCGCAAACCGACCTGCGCACACTGCGGCGGGTGCTGCCCTGCCTGACGTACTTATCCATCCCCTGCGGCGGCGCTGACCGCGCGGGCCGGTTGTCCGTGCCGGATGTGCGCCCGCTCGTCCGGCTGGCGCGGCAGTATGGCGCGGCGCCCCTGCTCGCCCTGCGGCGGGGCGCTTCCCTGCCCGCGGACGCCACCGCTGTCGATACCTTTTGCCGCGCCGCGGCGGCGCAGGGCTTTGCCGGCGTCGATCTGTGCGGCAGCCCGTCGGACTGCGCAGCGGTCTGCGCACGCGCAGCGGACAGCGGCCTGACCGTGCTCGCCCCGCCGGAAGCGGGCTGCGCCGCCGGTCTGGTCTGTCTGCCGGCGGCGTCCCCCGCCCTGCCGGCCGCGCAGCTGGCACAGGCCGTCCGCCGGGCGGTGCGGACGATCCCCCCGCAGCGGCTGCTGCCCGACCTGTCCGACCGCGGCAGCTGCACCGACGCCCGCGCCCTGCGCGATAAGCTGGCGCTCGCGGGCGAATACCGCCTGCGCGGCGTCAGCATGGGCGATATTTCGCCCTACGTCCCGCAGCCGTGGTTGCTGCTCGGCTGGCTGTACGCGGCCGAGCCGGCCTTCCCAGACTGACCCGCAATATCGGGAAAGCCGGCCGGAATCTTCCTTTTCCGGCCGGCTTTTTCCTGTTTTCGGCGGGTTTTGCGCGGATTTCCATTGCAAATCGGTTACATCCTCCGCTATACTCTGGTGCGTGGCGCAGGCATTCCCCCGCCGGCCACAAAAAACCAGGAGGAAAAAACCATGCAGTTCAAAAAGATCGTGCCGCTGGCGCTCACCCTCACGCTCGCGGCCACCACATCCGCCCGCGCGGCAGCGCCGCAGGCGGACGGGCGGGCGCTCCCGCCGTCGATCGTTTCGCAGGCGCGGGCACAGCTCGACCGCCTGCTGGGCCGCTTTGACCAGCTGTTTGCGCAGCTGGAGTGCGTGCTGCCGGACGGCGCGCCGGAGGAAACGCCCGATACCCCCGAGCAGACCCCGGACACCAAGCCGGATGCACCGGAGCAGCCCCCCGAGGATGCCCCGGACGAAACGCCCGATCAGCCGGACGGAATCCCGGAGCCTGACCCGGAGCTGCCGGAGCAGACGCCCGACGAAACACCCGACGTGCCGGAGCAGGATCCCGGCGTGCCGCCCCAGCAGCCTGAGCAGCCGCCGGCGGACGACTCCCCCGCCCCGGAGGCGCCGGACGACAGCGACCCGCAGGGCGATTTCGCCGCGCAGGTCGCGGCGCTGGTCAACGCGGCGCGCGCCGAATACGGCCTGCCCGCGCTGACGGTTGACGCCAAGGTGCAGCAGGCCGCACAGGTGCGCGCGCGGGAGAGCGCGCAGTCGTTCTCGCACACCCGCCCGGACGGCAGCTCGTTCTCGACCGCGCTGACCGAGGCGGGCGTGTCCTACACCCGCTCGGGCGAGAACATCGCCTACGGCCAGACCACGCCGCAGCAGGTCGTGCAGGCGTGGATGGACTCGGCCGGGCACCGCGCGAACATTCTGGACGCGGGCTTCACACACATCGGCGTGGGGTACGCGGTGGTGAACGGGACGGCGTACTGGACGCAGCTGTTTACGGCATAAACATTACGCTTTGACGCGAAAACAGGCCGCAAATGCGGCCTGTTTTTCGGTTCCGGTCACTCGGAGAGCGGGTATTCGGTGTCGTTCAGCACGACCGCCTGCACGTCCGCGAGGTCAAAGGTGCGGGCGAGGACGTAGACGACGGTTTCCACGTCATAGCCCGCGTCCGGGCCGAAGCCCAGCGCATACAGTCTCTGGTCGATGCCGATGTCCGCGCTATCTGTGGCATCGCGGATGACGAGTTCGGAACCGTCCTTCATTTTCACTGCGATGCGGTCGATCTGGTCGATCAGCACCCCGTCCTCCGCCGGCGCAGTGATGCGCAGGCCGATCTGGGACAGGGTGAGGCTGCCGTCCGCGCTTTGCAGGCTTGGCATCTGCTCAAAATCGGCCATGGACACCTCAAGCGCGATATAGCCGATGGTGCCGCCGGTGGAAACCGTCTGGTCTCTGCCCTGCTCCTGCGCGACAAGGCGCAGCGGCGTGCCCGGCGTATAGTCGCCGCTCGGGATGAATGCGCCTTCGATATAATAGTCGTTTTCGGTCGAGCGGCTGGTATCCAGATAAAATGCACTGCCGCAGAAGCCGTATTCATCATACATGACATTGAAATTATACTGCCCGTCCTCGCCGCCGTAGCATTGGGACAGATTGCTCCATACCACATCGGGCTGGTCCTGATACTGCGGATACAGCTCCAGAATGCCGAAGGGCATCACACCGTCGCCCGCTTTGTTCTCCAGATGCAGGCTGACCAGCCCCGCGCCCGCGCTCTCGTCGAACAGCACGGACTCGACCGTCATCCGGTACTTGTCGTTTTCGTCCATCACCGTGCCCGGTTCGGGGGTGACGGTGTAGTCCCGCAGCAGCTGCGCGTCCTCGCCGTGCAGCAGCAGGGTGAATGTCCGGCCGATGGCCGCGGGCAGGTCGCTCGCGGCGAACGCCGTGCCGCCCAGGCACAGCGCCGCGGCAAGCCCGGCCGACACGATGCGCTTCATCGGGAAGCGCCGCGCGCGCTGCGGCTGCTCGGGCAGCGCCTCCAGCGTCTGGCGCACGCGCCGGTCAAATTCCTCTGTCATCTGCGGAAAATCCTTATGGTCCATCATGCAAAGCACGCTCCTTCCAGTGTTTCGCGGAGTTTTTCGCGCGCGGTGCGCAGGCGGGTCTTGACCGTGCCCTCGGGCACGCCCAGCATCCGGGCGATCTCGCGCGTTTTGAAGCCCTCCCAGTAATACAGCACCACCGGCAGGCGGTATTTTTCCTCGAGCGCCATGAGCGCCGCGTACAGGTCGCTGTGGTCCTCCGCCGCGGGGGCGGGCACGGCCTCGGCGGCAGCCGGTTCATACGGCGCCAGCCGCTGCCGCAGGCGCAGAATGGCGTTGCACTCATTGATCAGAATGCGCACCAGCCAGGTTTTGAAGTACTGCGGTTTTTTGAGCGTCCCCAGCTGCTCCCACGCGCGCAGGATGGCCTGCTGGGCCGCATCCGCGCAGTCGTGCTCGCTGCCCAGCATGGACCGGGCCACGCGGTAGAGCGTCGGCTCGGCGTCCAGCACCGCGGCGGTGAACGCGGTCTTGTCCATCATCGGCGGGTCTCTCCTTTCTGAAAGCGTCCGGCGGCCGCCCGTCCCTGCTTTCATGGATTAGATGCGCGGGCGGGCGGTTTGGTTTGCCGGAGGGCCGGCTTTTTGCGTTCCGTTCTGTGGTACACGAAAAAGCGCGAAAAAGATTAGTCACAATGACCAAAAAAAATAGACACGGTTTCCTTTGTATGGTATACTGATACTGGCCTAAATTGGTCAACAGCGCGCAAGCATTGTGTCGCTTAACATATGTTATTATTGATATTTATTATCAATTAAAATTTTATATTTATTTTTCCGAAAACCTATTGACATTTGACCGGAACAATACTATACTGAGGATGTTCCAATTAGAGAAAGGAAGGAACGAATTGAGAATCACACATGAGGCAGATTATGCGATCCGCGTGACGTACTGCCTGGCCCTTGCCGGCGGAAAGAAATGCGCCAAGGACATTGCAGAGGAAGCCGGGGTAACGCTCCGCTTCGCGCTCAAGATCCTGCGCAAACTGACCCACTCCGGCATCACCCGATCCTATAAAGGCGTATCGGGCGGCTATGAGCTCAATCGGGACCCTTCCGAGATCAGTTTGGGCGAGATCATTGAATGCATTGACGGGCCGATCGCGATCAACCACTGCCTTGCCAATGAATTTCAGTGCACAAGAGTAGGCAACCGGATCGAATGCGACTTCCATCGCGTCTTTGGCGAGATCAACCGCTCCCTGCGGGATCAGCTGTTCTCGATCACGATGGACCGCTTCCTTCCGTCCCAAAAACAAGAAAGGATTTAGGAGGACAAAACCATGAAGAAGTTTGTTTGCACCGTATGCGGTTATGTACATGAGGGCGATTCCGCTCCGGCCGAGTGCCCGATCTGCCACGCGCCGGCGGAGAAGTTCAAGGAGCAGGTTGGCGAGAAGACCTGGGCTGCCGAGCACGTTGTCGGCGTAGCCAAGGGCGCGCCGGAAGAGATCCTGCAGGGCCTGCGCGAGAACTTCCAGGGCGAGTGCTCTGAGGTCGGCATGTACCTGGCGATGGCGCGCGTTGCGCACCGCGAGGGCTATCCGGAGATCGGCCTGTACTGGGAGAAGGCCGCTTACGAGGAAGCGGAGCACGCTGCCAAGTTCGCGGAGCTGCTGGGCGAGGTCGTCACCGACTCCACCAAGAAGAACCTCGAGATGCGTGTCGACGCTGAGAACGGCGCGACCGCGGGCAAGTTCGAGCTGGCCAAGAAGGCCAAGGAGCTCAATCTGGACGCCATCCACGACACCGTGCATGAGATGGCGCGCGACGAGGCCCGCCACGGCAAGGCTTTCGAGGGCCTGCTCAAGCGCTACTTCAACGCGTAATTGCACAAACGCTCTTTACAGGGGGACAGGCACCAGCCTGTCCCTTTTTTGCGCCCAGCCCCTATGCTGGCACAGTGGGACCGTCTCTGTCAAGGCACTTGTTCCGCTTGCCGAAAAAATTTCCGCGCCGCAGGCGCGCAT
>CALWJG010000143.1 GCA_944380945.1 uncultured Agathobaculum sp.
AAAAATCCTCGCAATTTGCCCAAACAACGTCAAATTTTCTTGTGCAAATAACAGAAAACCCGCCATACAATGAAAAACCGCGCAGCAATCCGCAATGTTGGCATTTTTTTTGCTATGAAAAAGGCAGGAACACACTGCGCCGCGGATCACAGCGGTGCGGAACAGAACGCAATGACAACAGGAAGGATCGTGGTTTTGATATGAGCGATATGAGCAGAGCGCAGCGCATCCATCAAGCAGCGATGGAGATCATGCGCGAGGTTGGCGTGACATTCCACAACGACGAGGCATGCCGCATTCTCAAGGAGAACGGCATCCGGGTGGAGGGACATGTCGCGTATTTCACCGAAGAGCAGGTCATGCACTGGGTGCATATGGCGCCCGCGCAGTTCACGCTTTACGGCCGCAGCGAACAATACCGGCTCACCCTGGGCGACGGGTCGACCAACCCCGCGCCCACCTACGGCTGCGCCTTTATTGCAGAACGCGACGGCACGCAGCGCCCGGGCACCATGGCGGATTACGTCAAGGCACTCAAGCTGGTGCACGCCAGCGAGATCTATCAGCTGAACGGCGGTATCCTCATCCAGCCGGGCGATATACCGGATACACTGGCGCCGCTGGCCATGTTTTACGCTGCGGTGACGCATTCGGACAAGGCGCTCCTGCTGCCGACCGCGGACAAGGCGGTGATGGAGGCCATGCTGCAGGCAGCCTGCCATCTTTTCGGCGGACGGGAAGCGCTCGCCGAAAAGCCGCGCATGATCGCGCTGATCAACACCAACTCGCCGCTGGCGCTTGACGGCAAGATGCTTGACAACCTGATGCTTATGGCGCGCTACGGCCAGCCGGTCATCGTCTGCCCTGCCGCTATGCTGGGCGCAACCGGACCGCTGTTCATGGCGGGCACGGTGGCAATGGGCGCGGCCGAATCGCTCGCAGGCATCGTGCTGGCGCAGATGATCCGGCCGGGCACGCCCTGCGTGTTCGGCATCCAGTCCACAGCGGTCGATATGCACGGGCTGACCTTTGCCTGCGCGGCGCCGGAAGGCACGCTCATGCAGGGCTTCAGCGCCGATCTCGGACGCTTTTACCACCTGCCCTCGCGCGGCGGCGGCAGCCAGTGCGATGCGCCATTCGTCAACGCGCAGGCGGGCTACGAATCCATGCTCACCTATTATGCTGCCGTGCAGCACGGCATCAGTCTGGTCATGGAGGCGGGCGGCGTGGTCGCCAGCGTCAACGCGACCTCGTTCGACAAGATGATCGTCGATTTCGAGATCATCCGGCAGGTGCAGTTTGCGTCGCAGCCCTTTGCCGTCGATGCGGATACCCTGTGTCTGGATGAGATCAAAGCCGTCGGCCACGGTGGCAGCTATGTGACCACCGACACCACGCTCGACAACTTCATGGAACTGTATATGCCGCGCATCGGCTCGCGCGACGCCAAGTCACCCTCCTATTTTGAGGACAGCATCGACCGGGAGTGCAAACGCCTGCTGGACGTCTACGAGGACAGCCGGCCCGCGCTCGACCCCGCGGTGCGCGATGCGGTGCGGGCGGTCTGTGCCGAAGCCGGCCTGACCGTACAGCAGATGGACGAGATCGAGGCGCTGTGACCGCGCCGGATCGGAACGAACCGGACGCCGTTTTGCGGCTCCTGCCTGTTCTGCGCAGGCAGCGCCAGGCAGTGCGGCCGGGTTAGACAGCAGCGCGGGACTATTTTGCAGCGTTTCGGGAAACGCACGCATGTCCGTTGACGCGGGTGCGGATTTCCATTATTTTTAGGGACAGAAGGGACGGCTGGCCTGCGGCGCAGGCCGGCCGTTTGACCAGAATGAAACGGGGGCAAGAGCGATGTTTGCAGAGCTTTGGGCGGAAGTGAGCGACTGGTCGGTGTTCACCGACAGCATCCGGCAGTATGTGGAGAACCTGTCGTTCAATTCCGTGATCGTGACCATCATGATGGTATTCCTGCTGCTCGGCGCGATCGACAAGGCGCAGGGCAACAAGCGCGGCTACGGCGCAGCGTTTGACGAGGGCTTTCAGGCCATGGGCTCGCTGGCAATCGCCATGGTGGGCGTGATCGCGGCGGCGCCCGTGCTCAGCATAGTGCTGCGGCCGATCGTCGGCCCGATCTACGAGCTGCTCGGCTCGTCGCCCTCTGTGTTTGCGACCACGCTGCTGCTGGCCGATTCGGGCGGCTATTCGCTCGCGGTGGAGCTGGCGGGGGAAGATGTCGTCATGGGGCAGTTCGCCGGCATCGTCATCGGCTGCACAATGGGCTGCATCCTGCTGTTCGACATCCCGGTCGCGCTCAACCTGCTCAAAAAGGATGACCGCCCGGTGCTGGCCTGCGGCATTCTGGTCGGCGCGATCACCGCGCCGGTCGGCTGCTTTGTCGGCGGCGTGGTGATGAACCTGACGACCGATTATCACATGGACCTGCTGACCATGCTGTGCGCGCTGCTGCCGGTCATTCTGGTGGCGCTGACGCTCGCGGCCGGCCTGTGGTTCAAGCCTGCGGCGCTGATGAACGGCTTTTCCAAATTCGGCGCGTTTGTCACAGGCATGATCGCCATTTTTGTCGCTATCGCGGTCATTCAGGAAAAGACCGGCGTGCACCTGCCGCTGTTCCGCCTGATGGTCGAGGAGGGGGCGGACGGCGTCTCCCCGCTCGCAAACGCCATCACCATTCTGGGCGACATCGCTTTCATCCTGCTGGGCGCGTTCCCGATGGTCGAGTGGATCAAGCGTCACTTCGGCGGTAAACTGGCCAAGCTCGGCAGCCGGCTCGGCATGGATGAGACCGCGTCCGCCGGCATCGTGGCGACGCTCGCCAACAACATCCCGACCTTTCAGATGGTGAAGGACATGAACCCCAAGGGCAAGCTGCTCAACATCGCCTTTGCCTCGTGCGCGGCCTTTATGTTCGGCGACCATCTGGGCTTTACCGCGGGCGTCAACGACACCATGATCGTGCCCATGATCTTCGCCAAGCTGGCCTGCGGCCTGAGCGCGCTCGCGCTGGCCAACGTGCTCGCCCCGCTGCTGCTCTCCAAGGCGGAAGCGGCAAAAGCGGACTGAGCCGCTGTTTGTATTCTCTGTTCCCCGCAAGCAAAGGAGCTGATCCTGATGAAACCTGTTTTTGTGATCGGACACCGGAATCCGGATACGGATTCGATCTGTTCGGCCATCTGCTACGCGCGGCTCAAGCAGCGCCTGACCGGGCGGGAGCATATCGCCTGCCGCGCCGGACAGGTGGGCGCGGAGACGCAGTATGTGCTGGACTGCTTCGGCGCAGAGGCGCCGCGGTATCTGGCTTCGCTCCATCCGCGCCTGTCGGACGTGCAGTACCGCGATGTAGCGGGCATCAGCGCACAGCTTTCCCTGCGCCGCGCATGGCAGTACATGAGCGAGAACAACATCCATACCATCCCGGTCGTGGACAGCGCGCGCAATCTGGAGGGGCTGCTGACCTTCAGCGATATCGCGCGGTTTTACATGGAGGATCAGGATGCCAACGCGCTGGCCGCAGCCCGCACGAGCTACCGCAATCTGGTCGACGTGCTGGGCGGCGAGCTGGTGGTCGGCGACCCGGAGGCGCACTTTGAGCAGGGCAAGGTGGTCGTGGCGGCGGCCAATCCGGATGTGATGGAGGAATACATCGCCGAGCACGATCTGGTCATTCTGGGCAACCGGTACGAATCCCAGCTGTGCTCGATCGAGATGAAGGCGGGCTGCATCGTGATCGGGCTGAACGCGCCCGTGTCGCGCACGATCAAAAAGCTCGCCGAGGAGACCGGCTGCGCGGTCATCGCCACGCCGATGGACACCTATACCTGCTCCAAGGTGATCAATCAGGCGGTGCCGGTACAGCACATCATGAAGCGCAATGGGCTCGTGACCTTCCGGCCGGACGAGCTGGTCGAGGACGTCAAGAAAACGGTCGCCAAAAAGCGCATCCGCTATTACCCCATCCTGAATGAGGACGGCAAATACATGGGCATGGTGTCCCAGCGCAACCTGCTGGACATCGACAAGCAGGAGGTCATTCTGGTCGACCACAACGAGCGCGACCAGGCGGTCGAGGGTATCGGCGCAGCGCAGGTGACCGAGATCATCGACCACCACCGGATCGATGCGCTGGAGACCAACAGCCCGATCTACTTCCGCAACCAGCCGCTGGGCTGCACGGCGACCATCATCGCCCAGCTCTATCGGGAGAACGGTGTGGAGATCGACCGGCAGACCGCCGGGCTGCTGTGCTCGGCCATCCTGTCGGACACGCTGCTGTTCCGCTCCCCGACCTGCACACCGGCAGACCGCAGCACAGCCGAGGCGCTGGCGCAGACCGCGGGCATCGACGTCAAGGAACACGCGCTGGCCATGTTCCGCGCGGGCTCGCAGCTGATCGACCGCCCGATGGATGAGATCTTCCACATGGATTACAAGTATTATCAGGTGCGGGGCAAGCGCATGGCGATCTCGCAGGTCACCAGCGTCAATCAGGACGAGCTGGACGCAATCCAGCCGCAGATGCTCGAGTATATGCGCAGCTGCCTGCCGACCTCGGGGCTGGCGATGCTGTTCGCCATGCTGACCAATATCATCGACGAGACGACCGAGCTGGTCTACGTCGGTCAGGGTACGGCCGATCTGGTGCGCGCGGCCTTCCAGCGGGACTGCGGAGCGGATTCGGTCACGCTGCCCGGCGTGGTCAGCCGCAAAAAGCAGCTGGTCTCGCCCCTGCTCGCCGCGCTCGAGCAGGAGGACGAGGACGACGCGTAGA
>CALWJG010000144.1 GCA_944380945.1 uncultured Agathobaculum sp.
CCGCCCGGAGAGGAAGGGCCGTTCTACCGCCTGCTCGGCTCAGGCGGCCGTTTCGGCGTCAACATCACCTATGAGGTGCAGGACGTGGCCCGCGGCATCGCGGACGCGCTGCTGATCGGCCGGCAGTTTGTCGGCACGGACGACGTCTGCCTCGTGCTGGGGGACAATATCTTCTATTCGCCGGATTTTGCGTGCTATCTGGACAAGGCGCTCGCTTCTGTGGGGAATGGCGCCTGCGTGTTCGGTTATTATGTGGACGATCCGCGTGCCTTCGGCGTGGTCGAGTTCGACGAGCAGGGCCGCGCGGTCTCGATCGAGGAAAAGCCGCGCTATCCCAAGTCCAATTATATCATCCCCGGCCTGTATTTTTACGATAATGACGTGATGGAGATCGCGCACAACCTCACGCCCTCGGCGCGCGGTGAGCTGGAGATCACGGACGTCAACCTCGAATACCTGCGCCGCGGCAAGCTGCATGTGGTCAAGCTGGACCGCGATTTCGTCTGGCTGGACGCCGGCACAGCGGACAACCTGCTGTCCTCCGGGCTGGAGGTCAAGCGCGTGCAGGATGAGACCGGCCGCTATATCGCCTGCCTGGAGGAGATCGCCTACCAGCGCGGCTATATCAGCCACAAGACGCTCATGCGGCATGCCGCGGAGCTGAACAAAACATTGTACGGGCGCTATCTGGAGTGCCTGTAAAGGAGCAGACGCATCATGGCAGTTTATACCGAAACCAAAACCTACCGCACCAAGGCCCACATGGGCATGATCGACGTGACCGATGATTTCCGCGCGGCGGTGCACAACGCCTGCCGCAACACGGGCATCAAGTCGGGCATCATCACCGGGTTCACGACCGGCGGCGTCGCCGGCCTGACCACGCTCGAGTTTGAGCCGGGCATGGTGTACCACGACCTCAAGGCCGCGCTCGATGTGTTTTCTCCCTATAAGGACGAAAACGGCCGCGTGATCTACTACCACCACCACGACACCTGGCACGATGACAACGGCTCGTCGCACATCAAGGCGGCGTTGCTCTCGCCGTTCATCGTCATCCCCTTTGTCGAGGGGGAGATCACCATCGGCCCGTGGCAGAACCTGACGCTGGTCGAGTGCGACACGCGCGACCGGACACGGGATATCGTGTTTCAGGTGATGGGGGAATAACGCAGGGAAACGCGATACGCGTGAGACCGGGCAAATAAAATGGCCGCTGTGCGGCCATTTTTTTATGCGCGCGTAAAAAACAGAAATCGCTGTAACGAACCGGCGGGCGGATGCGACAATCAGGCAAAGGGGGTGGAGCTCATGCGCGAACTGGAGCGGCTGCTGGAAGAGCATGCAGCCATGGTGTACGGCTATCTGCTGCGCCTGACGGAGGGCGACCGGCATTTGGCGGATGATCTGGCGCAGGAGACCTTCCTGCGCGCGCTCACGCTGCGGGCGCGCTACCGCGGCGAGGGGCCGTTTGGGGCGTGGCTGTGCGGCATTGCGCGCAACCTCTGGCGGCAGGAGCTGCAGCGGCGCAGGCGTCACCCCACAGAGCCGCTGGGGGAGACGCTTGCCGCGCCGGACGACCCGGCAGCGGCGGCGGAGGCCGCCGAGCAGCGGGTGCGGATCTACCGCGCGCTGCACCGCCTGCCCGAGCCCTACCGCGAGGTGGCGCTGCTGCGCCTGACGGGCGGGCTGGCGTTCCGGGAGATCGGCGAGATCATGGGAAAGAGTGAAAACTGGGCGCGCGTGACCTTTTTCCGCGCGCGTGAACGGCTGCAAAAGGAGGATCTGCAATGAAACTGCCCTGTGAGATCGTACGCGACCTTCTTCCGCTGTATCTGGAGGGGTTGACAAGCGAGGAGACCAGCCGCGCGGTGCGCGCGCATCTGGAGGCGTGTCCGGCCTGCCGCGCGCTGGCGCAAAAACCCGCGGTGCCGCAGACGGCGCAGGACGCTGCCGCCCGCCTGCAGACGGCGCAGGCAGAGGTGCACAAGAAGCTGTGGATCATTCTGGCGGCGGCGTGGCTGTTCATGATCCTGACTGCCGGGCAGGAGTGGATGTGCCTGTTTATCGCGCCGCTGCTGCTGGCCGCGGTCGTAGCCCTGTGCCGCGCTTCCTGCCGCACCTGCGCCGACCGGCGGCGCAGACGCTGGATGCGGGCGGGCGCGGCGGCGTTCCTCTGCCTGTGGCTGGCGGTATCCGTGCTGCACAGCGTCCGGCTCTGCCGCCTGATGCAGGAAGCGCCTTCGCCCGAGCTGACCGACGCGGCTGCGCAGAGCGTGGATATGCTGCAACACCAGCCAGTGGAGCAGCTGCACACGCCGCCCATTGTGATCCACGCGTTCAGCGGCGGCTGCGCGCTGTATCGGGCGGAGGTGCAGACCGTCCGAGGGATCGAAACCGTGTGGTGCCTGACGATGTACCGCGGGCTGGGCGACATGGAGGTGTACTATATCCAGATGATCAGATGATGTGAGTTGACAAAACCTGAGGAAAACGGTATGCTTGAAGCAAGGTTTGTTTGCGTCAAGAAAAGAGGAATTCGTTATGTCCAACCCCCATATCATTTTCCCGACGGCGGCTCACCGCAGGCTGCATGCCACCGAGGAGATCGAGGGCTTTCCGGTGCGTCCCGGCCTGTTCCTGACCAACGGCGCGGCGGTCGTGCCCGGCGGCGTCAGCTTCACCATCCACTCGGTCGGCGCGACCAGCTGCGAGCTGTGCCTGTTCCACCGCACGGAGCAGCAGCCCTATGCGGTGCTGCCGATCCCGGACCGCTTCCGCATCGGCAACACCTGGTCGATGATCGTGTTCGGGCTGGATATCACGCAGTTTGAATACGCCTACCGCATGGACGGTCCGTATGACCCGGCACGCGGCCTGCTGTTTGACAAAACCAAATTCCTGCTCGATCCCTATGCCCGCGCGGTGACCGGCCAGAGCCGATGGGGCGAGCGCCCGTCGGCGGACACGGCGTATCATGCCCGCGTGGCCGAGGATGTGTTCGACTGGGGTGATGTGCGCGATATCCACATCCCGTTTCAGGACATGGTGATCTATGAGCTGCATGTGCGGGGCTTTACCCAGCATCCGTCCTCGGGCGTCGAAAACCCGGGCACGTTCGCCGGACTGATGGAAAAGCTGCCCTATCTGAAGGAGCTGGGCGTCAACACGATCGAGCTCATGCCGGTGTTCGAGTTCGATGAGCTGGCGGACGAGCGCGTGATCGACGGCGAGCACCTGCTCAACTACTGGGGCTACAACACGGTGTGCTACTTTGCGCCCAATACGAGCTACGCCGCCGCGGTCGAGTTCAACCGCGAGGGCACCGAGCTCAAGACCCTGATCCGCACCTGCCATGAAAACGGCATCGAGGTCATTCTGGACGTGGTGTTCAACCACACGGCTGAGGGCAACGAGGACGGGCCGGTGTTCTGCTTCAAGGGGATGGACAACAACATTTATTACATGCTCACGCCGGACGGCAAGTACTACAACTTTTCCGGCGTGGGCAATACGCTCAACTGCAACCACCCCATGGTGCGCCAGTTCATTCTGGACTGCCTGCGGCACTGGGCGGTGCAGTACCGCGTGGACGGCTTCCGGTTCGATCTGGCGAGCATCCTCGGCCGCGATGAGGACGGCGGCCCGCTCTCCGAGCCGCCGCTGCTGGAGAGCCTGGCGTTCGACCCCATCCTCGGCCGCGTCAAGCTGATCGCGGAGGCGTGGGATGCGGGCGGCATGTATCAGGTCGGCTCGTTCCCCTCGTGGAACCGCTGGGCGGAATGGAACGGCAAATACCGCGACGACCTGCGCCGCTTCCTCAAGGGCGACGACCGGCTGGCCGAGGCGGCCATCCAGCGCATCTGCGGCTCGCCCGACCTGTATCCGCCCGATCAGCGGCAGAATGCGTCGGTCAATTTCCTGACCTGTCACGACGGCTTCACGCTCTATGATCTGTATTCCTACAACGAAAAGCACAATGAGCGCAACGGCTGGGACAACACCGACGGCGCCAACGACAACAACAGCTGGAACTGCGGCGCGGAAGGGGAGACCGACGACCCAGCCATCAACGCGCTGCGCGGCCGCCTGCGCAGAAATGCGTTCGCGGTGCTGCTGTGCAGCCGCGGCGCGGCCATGTTCCCGGCTGGTGACGAGTTCGGCAACACGCAGTTCGGCAACAACAACGCCTACTGTCAGGACAATGAGATATCCTGGCTGGACTGGGACCGTCTGGCGGCCAACCGGGACCTGTTCGACTTTGTGCGGCGCATGATCGCGCTGCGGCGCGCGCATCCCGTGCTGCGCGGGGCGACAACGCCCGCAGAGTGCGGCTGGGAGGACATCTCGCTGCACAACAACGGTCAGGCGTGGGACAGTGGGACGGACGTGGAGACCCGCCAGATCGGCGTGCTGTTCGCCGGCCGCAACGCCGACGATACGGACGACGATCTGGTGCTGCTGGCCGTCAACGCGCATTGGAAGCCGCATGCGCAGCAGGTTCCCGCGCCGCCGGAGGGGCTGCGCTGGCGGCTGGTGATGCACACCTTCTGCGAGCGGCCGTTTGCACCGGATACGGCGTTTGACGGCAGCGCATTCGAACTGGGCGCGCGGTCGGTGGCAGTGCTCGTTGCCGTGCCCGCGTCGCTTTGAGCGGGATCACGGAAAGCATTGTCCATCACGCAAAAACGCATAAAAAATCCGCAGGGCAGATGCCCTGCGGATTTTCTGTTATGTTTCACACTGGAAGGGGATGCGCCGTCCCGC
>CALWJG010000145.1 GCA_944380945.1 uncultured Agathobaculum sp.
GCATAGCCGCTGTCTGTTCCATCTGCGAGCGTTACGCCGAGCGTGCGCACCAGCATCGCGGCGGCTTCCGCGCGCGTGACATTGCGTTCCGGGTGGAACTTCCCGTCCGAATCGCCGTTCAGCACGCCCATAGCTGCCAGATCACGCATGCCATACATATCTTCTTCATCGGTCGACGGCGGCTGATATTCATCCGTGCGGAACACCTCCACCGGCCGGCCGGCGTTTTCGACCGGGATGGTGCCGAACACACTGCCGTCCCACGAGTACATCGAAAGCGGGATCGGCGTTTTGTCGTCCGCATAGCGCAGGCGCTTGAACGCTGCGCCGAAGTCATCCACGCCGTCCACCCGCACGGTGGTGAATTCCGCTGCAAGCGCTGCCGGGCTGAGCAGCGCGCACACGAGTCCGGCGCAGAGCAGACGCTGAACTGACTTTTTCATAGGAACACCTCCTTTTCCTTGCCTTAATTCTACATCTGACGAAACGAGGAATCAAGTTACAATATGAAAGCAAAAACACCGCTCTGTTGTTTTCAGAGCGGTGTTGCGACACCATATTCTATTCACTTGCCGCGGGAGGCGATCACGTCGTTCATGTCGTAAATGCCGGGCTGGGCGCAGCCCGCCATATAGGCGGCAGCGTCGACCGCGCCGACCGCAAACACCTCGCGCGAGAGCGCGGTGTGCTTGATCTCGATGATCTCATCCCGGCCGCAGAACATCACGGTGTGCTCGCCGACGATCGTGCCGCCGCGGATCGCAGAAATACCGATCTCATGCGCGGGGCGCTTCTCGCGGCGTTCATGCCGGTCGTAGACATATTCTGCTTCGTAGGGAAGGGCATCCGCCACCGCATCCGCCAGCATGAGGGCGGTGCCGGACGGCGCATCCAGCTTCTGATTGTGATGCTTCTCAATGATCTCCACATCATACTTGTCACCGAGGACGGCCGCCGATTTGCGCAGCAGCTCGGTCATCAGGTTGATGCCGATCGACATATTGCCCGAGCGGAACAGCGGCACCTTGGCCGAAGCCGCGCGGATCTTATCGAGCTGCTCCGCCGAGTGACCGGTCGTGCAGATGACAGCCGGGATCCCGCGCTGCACAGCGTAGTCGAGCAGGCGGTCGGTGCTGGAAGCATTGGAGAAATCAATGATCACATCGCACGCCCCGTCAAAAGCAAAGGGATCGTCAAAAACAGGGAAGGCGCCGCTTGACGCTGTATTGATGTCAAAGCCGGCGACGATCTCCATCCCCTCGCGCGTGCTGACGATATCCGCGATCACATGTCCCATCCGGCCGTTGCAGCCGGAAAGCGCAATTTTCAACATCCGTTTCTCTCCTTTTCGGCCGCTGTCCGATCAGATCTTGCAGCCTGCGGCGGCAAGCTCCTGACGGATGTATTCGGTATGCTCCGCAGACGGCTCAACGAGCGGCAGGCGCAGGTCGCCGACCTGCCAGCCGAGCAGCTCCATGGCCTTCTTGACCGGGATCGGGTTGACCTCGCAGAACAGCGCGTCGATCAGGTTATGGAACTTGAACTGCAGCTGCGCAGCCTCGGGATAGCGGTTCTCAAAGCAGAGCTGGCACAGGTCGTGGGTCTCCTGCGGCGCGACGTTGGACAGCACGGAGATGACGCCCTTGCCGCCCAGCGCCATCAGCGGGACGATCTGGTCGTCGTTGCCCGACCAGATATTGAGGTCGTCGCCGCACTTGGCCATGATGGAAGCGATCAGGCTGAAGTTGCCGGAGGCAGCCTTCAGGCCGTTGATGTTCGGGTGCTTGGAGAGCTCGTAAAGGGTGTCCGCCGTGAAGCAGACGCCGGTGCGGCTGGGCACGTTGTACAGCACGATCGGCAGGTCGCAGCTGTCCGCGATCGCGGTGTAATGCGCGATCAGGCCGCGCTGCGTGGTCTTGTTGTAATACGGGGTGACCGACAGGCCGCCGTCTGCGCCGCACTCCTTGGCGAACTTGGTCAGCTCAACCGCGTAGGCGGTGTCGTTCGAGCCGACGCCCGCAACGACCGGAACACGGTGGTTGACGTATTCGCAGCACCAGGAAATCGCTTCGCGGTGCTCCACATCGTGCAGCGTCGAGGACTCGCCGGTCGTGCCGCAGACGATGATCGCGTCCGTGCCATGGGCGATCTGATGGTCGATGATGCGGCCGAACTCCTCATAGTTGATCTCGCCGGTGGCCTTGAACGGTGTGACGATCGCAACACCTGCGCCGGTAAATACGGGATTCTTCATAATAAAACAGCCTCCTTAACGATCCATATAGCCTTCCGCACACAGCAGCTCCGCCATCAGGACGGCGCCGCCCGCGGCCCCGCGCAGGGTGTTGTGCGACAGGCTGACGAACTTGTAGTCATACAGGGCGTCCTCGCGCAGGCGGCCGATGGAAACGCCCATGCCGCCTTCCAGATCGCGGTCGAGCCGCGTCTGCGGGCGGTTGTCCTCATCGAAATAGGTCAGGAAATGCTCAGGAGCAGAGGGGAGCTGCAGCTCCTGCGCGCGGCCCTTATAGCTGCGCCAGCGCGCGATCATCTCCTCCTTGCTCGGCTTGTTTTTGAATTTGACAAACGCCGCCGCCATATGTCCGTCCGAGCAGGCCACACGCAGGCACTGCGCGGTGATGACAGGGGCGGTCGCAGGCTCGATGTGGTCGCCTTCGATGTGACCCCAAACCTTCATCGGTTCCTTCTCGCTTTTTTCTTCCTCGCCGCCGATGTAGGGGATGACATTGTCGACCATCTCCGGCCAGGTCTCAAAGGTCTTGCCGGCGCCCGAGATCGCCTGATAGGTGCAGACCGCGACCTCGGTCGGCTCATAGTCCATCAGCGCGGTCAGCGCCGGCACATAGGACTGGATCGAGCAGTTGGACTTGACCGCGATGAAGCCGCGCTTGGTGCCCAGGCGCTCCCGCTGCGCCGGGATGATCTGCGCGTGATCCGCATTGATCTCCGGAATGATCATCGGGACGTCGGGCGTCATGCGGTGCGCCGAGTTGTTCGAGCAGACCGGGCACTCGAGCTTTGCGTATTTTTCCTCGAGCGCGCGGATCTCATCTTTCTTCATATCGACGGCACAGAAGATGAAGTCCACCTTGGAGGCGATCTCCTCCGCGTCCGCGGTCGCGTCGTACATGACCATGTCCTTATACTTCTCCGGCATGGGGACGGTCATCTTCCAGCGGCCCTCGCACGCTTCGGCGTAGGTCTTGCCGCGGTTGCGGGCGGATGCCGCCAGCGCGACGACCTCAAACCAGGGGTGGTTCTCCAGCAGCAGGGAAAAACGCTGGCCGACCATGCCGGTCGCGCCGACGATTCCTACCTTGTAGTGGTTCATTCTGATCAAATCCTTCCCAAAAAATTGCAATCCAGACCGTAATTTATCCTTGCCTTGGCAGCAAAGAAAAATACCGGTTGAAAAACCGGTATGATCTATACTATAATAGAGGGAGCGGACAGGCCGCAGCCTTCTAACACAGAATAGCTCTCCACCGGCATTTCTGCTGATGACAGACGCAGGGATGTTGTCCGGCAGCGTCCAGCACAGCCTTGCCGCAACAAGGACCGGCTTCGGCGGAAGACCCTTTCTCGGCTGATCAAATCGGGTTTGCGGACCCTGTCAGACGGTACTGATGAAAACCGCGCCTCTATCTGTAAATGTTCTTTTCGTTCTTATTGTATGATAAGGCCATTTATTTGTCAAGAGAAGGGACAAAAAATTCAAACAGGAGTTGATAAAATAATGAAACGGATCCTATCTCTGCTGCTGTGTGCAGCGGCAATGGTCGCCAGCCTTGGCGTCATGCCTGCCTCGGCGGTGGATACCAATGTGACGCTGCGCGTCGGACTGACGATCAGCGGGCAGAGCAACTTTGCCGATCCCAAGCTGGAAAATGCTGAGGGCGCGACAGGCTATACGATCGGCACGATGAACGGCACGAGCTTTTCCGGCAGCAAGTCGATCTCGAACACGCAGCTGACCATCCGGCTGGTTGGAGACGCCTTCCAGATCAGCGACACCGCAACGGGTACGGTGCTTTATACCTCCGCGGCGGGTGCCGACCACCTTGCCATCCGGCCGAACAGCGACCTGACCTGGTTCAAGGGCTACAAGTGGAACGGCGATTTCGTATACCGCCGCGCATCCGACAGCAGCATCACTGTTATAAACTATGTCGGGCTGGAGGATTATGTGAAGGGCGTGCTGCCCTATGAGATCGATCCGGACTGGCCGGCAGAGGCGCAGAAGGCGCAGGCTGTGTGCGCCCGCTCGTTTGCGCTCGGCACCAGCAAGCACAACGAGTACTATGAGCTGTGCAACACCACCAACTGTCAGGTCTATCTGGGCGCCAACCGGGCGACGGCCGCATCGGACGCCGCCGTTGACGCGACCCGCGGCCAGTACCTGACCTATAACGGCGAGCCGGTCATCGGCTACTTCTTCTCGTCGGACGGCGGCGCGACCGAGGACGCGGTCAACGTCTGGGGCGGCGACTATCCGTACTTGCAGGGCAAGGAAGACCCCTACGAGACGCACGACAGCTCGTGGACCGAGACCTTCACGGCGGAGGAGATCCGGCAGAAGCTGCTGAACGCCGGCTACACGATCGGCACGGTCGCCAATGTCGAGGTCACCAAGCGCACGGATACGGACAACGTCAATGAGGTCACGGTGACGGATACGGACGGCCACAAGGTCGTTATCCAGCGCGACGACTGCCGCACCGTGTT
>CALWJG010000146.1 GCA_944380945.1 uncultured Agathobaculum sp.
TTTTATACAAACCGCTGTCAAGTGTACTCATTCAACTGCCGCACAGCGGCAGAAAGAGGATAGTGGCCTACGGGCTGTCCATAGGGCGCGCGCAGGCAGCGGAATATTCGATTGAAACTGTAGTTTCAATCGAGAGGCCGGCCGCGGATCGCGGCCGGTTTCTTTTTTGCGCGCCCTGCGGCGCGGGGCAGGCGCCGCGCCATTTCCCTTTGCGTCCCGCGCGCATTTCTGCTATGATAGCAGGTAGAAAGCGAGGTGGTCGCCGTGGCGGCAGAAAACAGGATGGGCACCATGCCCGCGGGGCGGCTGGTCGTGACGATGTCCTTCCCGATCATGCTGTCCATGCTGGTGCAGGCGCTGTACAACATCGTGGACAGCGCGTTCGTCGCGCGCATCAGCGAGGACGCGCTGACCGCGGTCTCGCTGGCCTTTCCCGTGCAGCTGCTGATGATCGCCGTGGCGACCGGCGTGGGCGTGGGCGTGAACGCGCTGCTGTCCCGCCGGCTGGGCCAGAAAAAGCAGGCCGAGGCCGACGCGGTGGCGGTCAACGGCATCTTCCTCTCGGTTTGCTGCTGGCTGGTGTTCGCGGTGCTCGGCCTGCTGTTCGGGCGGCCGTTCATCGCGCTGTTCACCGATGTGCCCGCCATCATCGACATGGGCACGGACTATGTCACGGTCGTGACCGTGGCCTCCTGCGGGGTGTTCCTGCTGTTCGTGGCCGAGCGGCTGATGCAGGCGACCGGCAACACGGTCTACCACATGGTCACCCAGCTGATCGGCGCGCTGCTCAACTGCATCCTCGACCCCATCCTGATCTTCGGCCTGCTGGGCTGCCCCGCGCTGGGCACCACAGGTGCGGCGCTCGCCACCGTGGCCTCGCAGATCATCGCCATGGCGATCGGGTTTGCGATCAACGTGCGCCTCAACCGCGACGTGCACATCCGCCTGCGCGGCTTCCGGCCGGACCGGGGCATCCTCGCCGAGATCGTGCGCATCGGCCTGCCCGCCGCGGTGCAGCAGTCGCTGATGAGCGTGCTGACCGTGGGGCTCAACCGCATCCTGATGCCGTTTTCGCAGACCGCGGTCAGCTTTTACGGGGTGTACTACAAGCTGCAGAACTTCCTGTTCATGCCGGTCTACGGCCTGAACAACGCGCTCATCCCCATGATCGGCTACAACTTCGGCGCGAAGAACCGCGCGCGCATCGAGCGCATCACGCGCTGCGCGCTTTTTCTGGCGCTCGGCATCATGGCCGCGGGCACGGTGCTGTTCGAGC
Organism: uncultured Agathobaculum sp.; assembly: GCA_944380945.1. Classification (GTDB taxonomy): domain Bacteria; phylum Bacillota; class Clostridia; order Oscillospirales; family Butyricicoccaceae; genus Agathobaculum. The sequence continues at coordinate 1,277 of CALWJG010000146.1, forward strand.
TGTGCCCCGTGCCGCTGCTGCGGCTGTTCGACGCGTCGGACGCCATGCTCGCCATCGGCGTGCCGGGCATCCGCATCATCTCGGTCTCGTTCTGCCTTGCGGGCGCGTCGGTCATCCTGTCCGGCTGTATGCAGGGACTGGGCCGCGGCAGCGAATCGCTGGCCGTCGCGCTGCTGCGGCAGCTCGTGGTCATCCTGCCCGCGGCGGTCGCGCTGGCGCGCGTCAGCCTCGGCGCGGTGTGGCTCGCCTTCCCGCTGGCCGAGGCGGTCGGGCTCGCGGCCGCGGCGCTGCTGCACCGGCGGGTCACCCGCCGGCTGCTCGGCGGAATGCCTCAGCAGATTTCATAATTTTGTTACAATTTTCCCCTTGTTTTTGTGCAGCCTGCGGCATATAATAGAGTCACAAAACCGGGAGGGGGTTCCCCTCTCCCCCGCGCGCTCCGCGCGCCGAACGCAAGGAGGTGAGTCCAATGGACAGCGAACTCCAGCAGCTCGCCGGGGATATCGTATCCCATCCCCAGTTCCAGCAGCTGCGTACCCTGCAGCACCATGGCGCAGGCAATACGGTCTATGACCATTCTGTCGCCGTGGCCCGGGCGGCCTATGCCATCGCCCGCCGGATGCGTCTGTCCGGGGACGAGACCGCCTCTGTTGTGCGCGCCGCACTGCTGCACGATTTCTTTGGCTACGACTGGCATGGCGAACGCTTCCGCCGCTATCTGCGCCGGTATTCCGGCGTAAAGCGCCTGATGCGGATGCACGCCTTCGTCCATGGCCCGCTCGCAGCCTCCCGCGCGAAGCACACGTTCGGCTTGTCCAGCCGCGAGTGCGAGGCCATCGCGCGGCATATGTTCCCGCTCGCGGCCATGCCGCGCACGCGGATCGCCTGGATCGTGACGCTGGCGGACAAGGCCGTCGCTTCCAAAGAGATGGCCGCCGCCCTGAGCGGATATGTGTCTCTGGCCTGCCAGCGAGCCGTTGCATAAGTGAAAAGAAAAGCCGCCGCTCCGGATGCGTCTGTCCGGGGCGGCGGTTTTTGCCTGCGGCGGGGCGCTTGTCCTGCGGCGGGAAATCTGCTAAGATAGGAAGCAGACATTGATGCGGAGGAGTACGCCCATGCAATCCATTTTTCTTCTGGAGGACGACGCGGCGCTGGGCCGCGGGATCGCCATGGCGCTGGCAGACCCCAAGCGGCAGGTGACGCAGGCGGGCAGCATCGACGAGGCGGAACGAACGCTGGCCGAAATGCGGTTCAGCCTGTGGATTTTGGACGTCAACCTGCCGGACGGCAGCGGGCTGGACCTGCTGCGGACCATGCGGCAGCGCGGCGACCGCACGCCGGCCATCCTGCTCACGGCGAACGATCTCGAGCTCGACGAGGTCACCGGTCTGGAGGCGGGCGCGGACGATTATATCACCAAGCCCTTTTCGCTGGCGGTGCTGCGCGCGCGGGTCAGCGCCCAGCTGCGGCGCGCCGCGCCGGCGCAGCCCGACCGGATCGAGCTGGACGGCTTTGCGTTTGATTTCTCCCGGCTGACGTTTTCGAGGAACGGCGCGCCCATCGAGCTTTCCAAAACCGAGCAGCGGCTGCTGCGCCTGCTGGTGGAAAACCGCGGCCGCACGCTCACGCGCGAGGCCCTGCTCGATCGGGTGTGGGACGGCGGCGAATTCGTGGACGAAAACGCCCTGTCCGTGGCCGTGCGGCGGCTGCGCGCCAAGCTGACGGACGCGCCGATCAAAACCGTGTACGGCGTGGGCTACACCTGGGAGGTGGACAAATGACAGCTTTGACCTGGGTGCTGCTGGCCTTTGCTGTCATTGGGTTTATATTTGGGCTCTGGCAGTGGATGGCCCGGCGCAGAACCGTTCGGCAGCTGAACGCCATGCTGGACCGGGCCATCGCCGGCGGCTTTGCCGAGGACGCTTTTGACGAGACCGCGCTCTCCGCGCTCGAGGGCAGGCTGGCCCGCTTCCTGCGCGGCTCCGCGGCGGTGCAGAAGACAGCCGCGGCAGAGCAGGCGGCGGTCAAGTCCCTGATCGCGGACATCTCCCACCAGACGCGCACGCCCATCGCGAATCTGCTCCTGTACGCCTCGCTGTTATCCGAAAGCAGCCTGCCGCCGCAGCAGCAGGAACAGGCCCGGGCGCTCATGGCGCAGGGGGAAAAGCTGTCCTTCCTGATCCAGACGCTGGTCAAGGCCTCCCGGCTGGAGGCGGGCATCGTCGCGCCGGTCCCGGCGCGCCATCCGGTCGGCGCGCTGCTGCAGGACGCGGCCGCGCAGGAGGAGCGCGCCGCGCGGGACAAGCGGATCGCGCTTCGCGTGCTCCCGTTCGAGGGCGCCGCCGCGTTTGACCCCCGCTGGACGAGCGAAGCGCTCGGCAATGTGGTGAACAACGCGGTCAAATACACCCCCGCCGGCGGGGCAGTGACCCTGTCCGCGCAGCTGCTGGATTCGTTCTGCCGCATCGACGTGGCGGACACCGGCCCCGGCATCCCCGAGGGCGAGCAGGGCGAGATCTTCAACCGCTTCTACCGGGGCGCATCGACCCGCGCCGCCGAGGGGCTGGGACTGGGGCTCTATCTGGCGCGGGAGATCCTGACCCGGCAGGGCGGCTACATCAAGGTCGCCTGCCCGCCCGGCGCGGGCTGCGTGTTTTCCCTGTATCTGCCGCGGGAGACGCCGCGCCCTCTGTGAGAATCTTTCCATTCTGTTAGATTTGAGAAAGGGTCAGGAAAGATTGTTGTGATAAAGTCTGTATTGTCAAAAGACGATACAGACTTTTTTCGGAGGAACACCACGATGGATATTTTGCAGACCAAAGACCTCAAAAAATACTATGGCAAGGGGGATACGCTGGTCCGGGCGCTGGACGGGGTGGATCTCACCGTGGCGGACGGGGAATTCGTCGCCATTGTGGGCACCAGCGGCTCGGGCAAATCCACCCTGCTGCACATGCTGGGCGGGCTGGACCGGCCGACCGCCGGCACGGTGACCGTGGACGGCAAGGACATCTTCTCGCTGAAGGACGAGGCGCTCACCATCTTCCGCCGCCGCAAGATCGGCTTTGTGTTCCAGAGCTACAATCTGGTGCCGGTGCTGACCGTGCGGGAAAACATCGTCCTGCCCATCCAGCTGGACGGCGGCAGGGTGGACGAGGCCTATGTGGCCGAGGTCGTCGCCGCGCTGGGACTGGACGGCAAACTGGACCGCCTGCCCGGCCAGCTCTCTGGCGGGCAGCAGCAGCGCGTGGCCATCGCGCGGGCGCTCGCCACCAAGCCCGCCATCCTGCTGGCCGACGAGCCCACCGGCAATCTGGACAGCCGCACCAGTCAGGACGTGCTGAGCCTTATGAAGGTGACCGGGCGCAAATTCGCCCAGACCATGGTGATGATCACCCACAACGAGGAGATCGCCCAGCTCGCCGACCGGATCGTCCGCATCGAGGA
>CALWJG010000147.1 GCA_944380945.1 uncultured Agathobaculum sp.
GCAGACTGAGTAAATCTTGCGGCTTGAGGTTCGGTTGGCTTTCCCCGCGGACTGCCACGCGTCGCCGTCGTGGGGGTTTCCCATTAAAGTCCGTGCCGGGATGTTGCCATCACCGGGACCGAATTGCCACTGAGTCCGCACTGCAATCCTCAATCTGCCTCAAAAGAACAGCCTAGGTGTTTTCCACAACAGGCAAAACGATTCTTAGCCTCTTTTGCAGCCATGGTTTCAACCGTCAATTCCCGCAGCTCTCCTGGCCGGGAGAGCACGGGCGGATACGATATCCACCATGACCACGCAAGGCAGGCTACACTGCACACAGCGTTTTGCTCCTGCGCGCCGCCCATTTTCCCGCCGGCAGAGCCGGCAGGCGGGAGAACACGCGCATTCACGCCGCACCGCAATACAGGTTTCATCCTGCACCGTAGGGCATCCATCAATCGGGTCGATGTTATAGGTGCCCCACGCATACAGGTCTCCACGGCGGGAGGGTCGGTACTTCATGCCATTGAAGCGCGCCCTCGAGCCTTAACCTCCAGCATCCACCCCAAACTGGGCGTAAGAAGCAAACACCAGAGACTTCATCGATATGCCCTTCTACGGATTTTTAGGCCCGTCCTGGGAATCGTATGCGCTGACTAGGATACTGCGCCACTTATCAGGTATTGTAACACATCCAGGGAAATAATTCAACAAAAGCGCATAAAAATTCAAAATTATCTGGTGCGCCCCATCAGACTGCGCGCCAGCCACTGCAAAAAGCCGCTGCCCTCGACCCCCGCGACCGCCTGCACGGCCTGCTCGGTCAGCTCGTCCGCCAGCAGGCGGCACGCCTCCTGCCCCAGCAGGGACGGGAAGGTGGATTTCTCATCGCGCGCGTCCTTGCCCGTGGTCTTGCCGAGCACGGCGCTGTCGCCCTCGATGTCGAGCAGGTCGTCCTGGATCTGGAACGCAAGGCCGAGCGACTCGCCGTAGAGGTGCGCCTGTTCGAGCAGGGTTTCGTCCGTGCAGCCCGCGGCCGCGCAGCCCAGCTCGCACGCCGCCCACAGCAGGCAGCCGGTCTTGAGGCTCTGCAGCAGCTGCAGCTCCTCGAGCGTCAGCTGCCGGTGCTCCGCGCCCATGTCGAGCACCTGCCCGGCGATCATGCCGTTCATGCCCGCGGCGCGGCCGAGGATGCGGATGCACTGCAAAACCGTCTCCGCGGGCAGCCCCTCGGCGGCGGCCGCGGTCTCGAACGCGGCGGTCAGCAGCCCGTCCCCCGCGAGCACGGCGGTCGCCTCATCGAACGCCTTGTGGCAGGTCGGGCGGCCGCGGCGCAGGTCGTCGTTGTCCATGCAGGGCAGGTCGTCGTGGATGAGCGAATAGGTGTGGATCATCTCGAGCGCGCACGCAAACGGCAGCGCCTTCTGCTCGTCCCCGCCGCACAGGCGGCAGAACGCCAGCGTGATCACCGGCCGCAGGCGCTTGCCGCCCGCCAGAGCCGAATATTTGGCCGCCTCAAAGATGCGGTCGTAGCCCTCTCCCGTCTCGCGGGAAAGGTAGCGCTCAAGCGCGGGCTCGATGCGCGCGATGTCCGCCTTCAGCTGTTCCCCATAGGTCATTTTCCCGCCTCCTCTGCGTCAAACGGCTGCTCGATGAGCTCGCCCTGCGCGGTCTCCTGCATGACGGTCACCTTCTGCTCGGCCTTGTCGAGCAGCTTGCCCAGCGCGGCGGACAGCTTGGTGCCCTCCTCAAACAGCTTGATGCTCTCGGCGAGCGGGGCTTCGCCCTTTTCCAGCAGGCGGACGATCTCCTCCAGCCGCTCCATCTGGCTTTCAAACGTCTTTTCGGCCATTTATGCTTCCTCCTCGATATCGGTCACGCGGCAGTTCGCCGCGCCTTTGGCAAATCGGATGTGCAGCGCGTCGCCCGGCGCGAGGGACGCGGCGTCGGTCACCGCCGCGCCGCGTTTGCCCTTCGCGGCCACTGCGTAGCCGCGGGCGAGCACGGCAAGCGGGCTGACCGCGTCCAGCGTGGCGACTGCCTGCGCAAAGCGCAGCCGCCGGCGGTGGACGCCGCTCTCCCCTGCGGCTGCCAGCCGCTGCCGCAGGACGTCCAGCCGCTGCCGCGCGCGCCCCACCCGCGCGGGAAAGGCGGTGCACAGCCGGTCGGTCATGCGGTCGAGCTGGATGCGCTTGTCCGCGATGTAATGGGCAGGCGTGCGCACCTCCAGACGCTCGCAGAGCGCGCCGAGGCGCTGCCGCCGGTCTGCCAGCTGTCCCTGCGCTGCGGTGTGCAGGCGCGCGTCCAGCGCGCGCACGGCAGCGCGGCAGTCCGCGCGGTCGGGCACGGCGAGCTCGGCCGCGCCGGACGGCGTGGGCGCGCGCAGGTCGGCTACAAAGTCCGCAATGGTGACGTCCGGCTCGTGGCCGACCGCCGAGATCACCGGGATGGCGGAATCATGGATCGCGCGCGCGACCGCTTCCTCGTTGAACGCCCACAGGTCCTCCATCGAGCCGCCGCCGCGGCCGCACAGGATGACGTCCGCCTCGCCCACGGCGTTCGCCAGCGCGAGCGCGCGGGCGATACTCTCCGCCGCGCCCTGCCCCTGCACCTGCGCGGGGTAAAGCGTCACTTTGGCCAGCGGCCAGCGCCGGCCGAGGATGCGGATCATGTCGCGCACGGCCGCGCCGGTCGGCGAGGTGACGAGCGCGATGCGCTGCGGGCAGGACGGGATGGGCTTTTTGTGCGCCGGGTCAAACAGCCCCTCGGCCTGCAGCCGGTTTTTGAGCTGCTCGAACGCAAGGCTGAGCGCGCCCGCCCCGGCGGGGATCACCTCGGAAATATACAGCTGCACCTGTCCCGTGCGCGGGAACGAGCTGACGCGCGCGCGCACGATGACCTGCAGGCCGTTTTCCAGCCGGAATTTGAGCCGCATGGCGTCCGACCGGAACATGACCGCGTTGATGGCCGCGTTCTCGTCCTTGAGCGTCATGTAATGGTGGCCGGACGAGTGCGCCTTGTAGTTGGAGATCTCGCCCTGCACGAGCAGGCTGCGGTAGCCCGGCACCGCGTCGAGCAGCTCCTTGATCTCATTGTTCAGCCGGGTGACTGAATATACCGTACTCACTGTTTGTTCCTTTCGTAAAGCCGGGCGGCGAGCACCGCCGCGCCGACCGCATTATCCCCCGACAGCACGGGCGCGGCAAAGTGCACCGCGTCCCCGAACGCCTGCTGCATGCGCGCGCGGATGACCCCGCTCGCCATCACGCCGCCCGCGCACAGAACGGGGCAGTCATACCGCTGCTTCGCCTGCTCGGTCGCGCGGACGACCGCGTTCGCGACCGTTTCGAGCGTGAACCGCGCGAGCTGTGCGTCCCCGAGCGTCTCGTGCTGCTTTTCGACCTGATTCTGCATACCGGAAAGCGAAAACCGGCAGTCCGCCACCTTGGGGCGGTAGCCCCTGACCGCCTCAGCCGCAAGCGCGAGCCGGTCGAGCGCCGCGCCGGCGGGGAAATCCAGCCCGAGCAGCGTGCCCGCGCGGTCGATCAGCTGGCCGGCGGCCAGATCGGTCGTGCCGCCGATGCAGGCGCAGTCCGGCAGGCCGTCCGCGCCCGGCGTGACATACAGCAGCTCGCTCGTGCCGCCCGACAGGTGCCACGCGAGCAGGGGCGCGTCCAGCAGGTCCAGCCGGCCCGCCGAGAGCGCCGCCGCCGCGATGTGCCCCTGCTGATGGGACACGGCGAAAAGCGGCACAGATAGCAAATGCGCCGCGCTGCGCGCGACGCTCTCCCCCGCCAGAAAGCAGGGCATATACGAGCCCTCGACCGCGCGCGGGCGCGTGCTCACGCCGATGGCGCGCACCTCCCCCTGCGGCAGGGCCTCGATCTTCTCATGCAGGCGCACGGTGTGCTGGAACAGCGCGTCCGACTGGCGCAGGCCGATCGCACCGGCGGGGACGGACAGCAGGCCGCCCTCGTTGCGCCAGCCGCCGCTCGCCGCGTCATACACCGCGGCGGAGGTGCGGTAGTTCGAGGTGTCGATCCCCAAAAAGCGCTCAGGCATCGGCCGGACCCGCTTCCGGTGCCTGCGGCTGCGCCGCGGGCGCATCCGCGCGCGCGACCGCGCCCAGCACGCCGTTGATAAAGGACGCGGCCTCGGCGGTGTCATACACCTTGGCCAGCTCGACCGCCTCGTTGATCGCGGCGGCGGCGGGCACGTCGTCCACATAGCGCATCTCGTAGATCGCCAGACGCAGCACCGCCACGGTCATGCGGGACAGGCGGTTGAACTTCCAGCCCTTGGCGTTGGCTTCGATCGTGCGGTCCAGCTCGTCCAGATGGCCGGCGACGCCCTTGACCACCGCGCGGATATAGGCGGTCTGCTCCTCGGACAGCTTGCCCGCATACAGCGCGATGTCGCCGCTGATCGAGGCCATGATGTCCGCATCCAGACGCTCGTCCAGCTGCTCCTCCTCAAATTTCCGGAATCCCATCTCAAAAATCAGGTGCAGGGCGATCTCCCTGGCTTTTGTTCTGCTCATCACACGCACGGCGGCAGGTTCCTCCTCATTCTGTCTGTTCAGATACATCGTTGCATTCGTTTTATTTTATCCCATTTTCGCCAAAAGCGCAAGCGGATATTCGGTTGCCCGGCCATTCCGCCTGTTTTGGCGGCCGGCAGCCGGTTTTTTCCGCGGGCGGCCTTGCAAACCGCAGGCGGATATTGTATGATGGG
>CALWJG010000148.1 GCA_944380945.1 uncultured Agathobaculum sp.
CCCGACCTGTTCCTGCATGTCGTCGAGCGCACCGCGGACGGTGTTTACGTCACCGGCGCCAAGGCGCATCAGACCGGTTTCGTCAACTCCCATGAGGTTCTGGTCATGCCGACCATCTCCATGCGCGAGGGCGACGAGGACTACGCGATCTCCTTCGCGGTCCCGACCGATTCCGAAGGCATCACCCTGATCTACGGCCGCCAGTCCTGCGACACCCGCAAGCTGGAGGAGTACAACGACATCGACGTCGGCAACAAGGTTTACGGCGGCCACGAAGTGCTGGTCATTTTTGACCGCGTATTCGTTCCGAACGACCGTATCTTCCTCAACGGCGAGGTCAAGTTCGCCGGCATGATCGTCGAGCGTTTCGCGGGTTATCACCGTCAGTCCTACGGCGGCTGCAAGGTCGGCGTGGGCGACGTGCTGATCGGCGCGACCGCGCTGGCCTGCGACATGGCGGGCTGCGCGAAGGCGTCCCACGTCAAGGACAAGATCATCGAGATGACCCACCTCAACGAGACCCTGTACTGCTGCGGTATCGCGTGCTCCAGCCAGGGCACCAAAACCAAGGCGGGCAACTACCTGATCGACCTGCTGCTGGCCAACGTCTGCAAGCAGAACGTCACCCGTTTCCCGTATGATATCGCACGCCTGGCGCAGGATCTGGCGGGCGGCCTGATGGTCACCCAGCCGTCCGAGGCGGATTACCGCAACCCGGCGACCCACGATTACATCGAGAAGTACCTCAAGGGCGTGGCCTCTGTCCCGACCGAGGACCGCATGCGTGTCCTCCGTCTGATCGAGAACATGACCATGGGCACCGCGGCTGTCGGCTATCTGCCGGAGTCCATGCACGGTGCCGGCTCGCCGCAGGCGCAGCGCATCATGATTGCCCGTCAGTCCAATCTCGAGATGAAGAAGGAACTGGCCAAGAAGATTGCTCGCGTCCAGTAATCTCTGAGCACATCATAGGCACTCATGGCACCCCCGTGAGTGCCTATGTTTGCAATTTCTGTAATCCAAAGGGGGAAAAGCGCCATGCTGCGCTGCACTGTAAAATTTTGCGGCGGCTGCAACCCGCGGTATGACCGCGGGGCGGCCTATCAGACCGTGCGTTCCTCCCTCGCCGGCGCCGCCGAATTCTCCTATCCGGAGGACGGCGCCCATTACGACGTGCTGCTCATCATCCGCGGCTGCACCGGCTGCCCGTATCTCTACGAGGAGATCGACGCCGCGCACCGTGTCATCATTACCGCGGCGGACGAGATCCCGGCTGCCATCCGCGCGATCGAACAGTACGCGTCCCAAGCGTAACCGCTTGCAGCAGGTTGCATTTTTATAGAGGAGGATGATAAAGATGAAGAAAGTAAGCATTATCTCCGCAGAGGAAGCTGCCCTCAAGGTTCAGGACGGCGACACCATCGCGACCGGCGGCTTTGTAAGCTGCGCCTGCCCGGAGACCCTGTCCAAGGCGCTGGAGAAGCGCTTCCTGGAGACCGGTCACCCCAAGGACCTGACCCTGTTCTTCGCAGCCGGCCAGGGCCACCGCGACGGCACTGGCGGCGACCACTACGGCCATGAGGGCATGGTCAAGCGCGTCATCGGCGGCCACTGGGACCGCGCGCCCCGTCTGGGCGAGCTGGCGCTGAATAACAAGATCGAGGCGTATAACCTGCCTCAGGGCGTTATTTCGCATATGTACCGCGACATCGCGGCGCACAACATCGGCACCATCACCCATGTCGGCCTGAAGACCTTCGTTGACCCGCGCAACGGCGGCGGCAAGCTCAACGAAAAGACCACCGAGGATCTGGTCAAGATCGTCAACATCGACGGCAAGGAGCGCCTGATGTACAAGGGCTTCCCGATCAATGTGGTCTTCCTGCGCGCTTCCTACTGCGACGAGTACGGCAACTGCACCGTGCACCGCGAGATCGGCCCGCTGGACGTCACCGCGATGGCGCAGGCGTGCAAGAACTCGGGCGGCAAGGTCATCGTTCAGGTCGAGAAGATCGTCCAGGGCGGCTCGCTCGACCCGAAGCTGGTCGCGATCCCGGGCATCTATGTCGACTCGGTCGTTGTCGGCACGGACGAAGAGAACATGCAGTGCCTCGGCATGCCGTATGACGGCGCGCTGACCGGCGAGTTCCGCATCCCGGTGGACGCCATCCCGCCCATCCCGCTGGACGCCAAGAAGATCATCGCCCGCCGCGCAGCCATGGAGCTGCCGCAGGACGCGATCGTCAACCTCGGCACCGGCGCACCGGAGAAGATCGCCAACGTCGCGGCGGAAGAGGGCATCTCGGACAAGATGACCCTGACCGTTGAGGCCGGCTCGATCGCGGGCGTACCGTACGGCGGCACCCAGTTCGGCGCGGCGGCCAACGCAATGGCCATCATCCCGCACAACGTGCAGTTTGACTTCTATCAGGGCGGCGGTCTGGACGTCGCGTTCCTCGGTCTGGCCGAGACCGCGCCGAACGGCGACCTGAACGTTTCCAAGTTCGGCACCCGTCTGGCCGGCGCTGGCGGATTCATCGACATCACCCAGAACGCCAAGAAGGTCGTCTACTGCGGCACCTTCACTGCCAAGGGCCTTAAGACCGCCTGCCAGGACGGCAAGCTGGTCATCACCCAGGAGGGCGGCAAGAAGAAGTTCGTCAATCAGGTTGAGCACATCACCTTCTCCGGCGACTACGCCAACGAGACGCATCAGCCTGTCCTGTACATCACCGAGCGCGCGGTATTCGAGCTGCGTCCGGACGGCGTCACCCTGATCGAGATCGCGCCGGGCATCGACCTGCAGACGCAGGTCCTCGACCAGATGGAATTCGAGCCCAAGATCGCGTATCAGGCGGACGGCACCGTCAAGCTGATGGATGCGCGTATTTTCCGCGACGAGCTGATGGGTCTGGCCAACGACTGAGCCTTTTCATGCGCTCTGCACACAATGTGAGAGGTTTTTTGAAAATTCATGCGCAAATTTTCCAAAAAAACTCTTGCATTTCTGCGGGAATTTGATAAAATATTAACGAACCCGCAAGCAACCATTCATGCCGCGCCGGTCCTGCCGGCGCAAGAGAAGAAAAGGAGAAACAGCAAATGAACGTTTACATCTGTTCCGCTGCCCGTACTGCCATCGGTACCTACGGCGGCACCCTCCGCGACGTACCCGCTGCCCAGCTCGGCATTGCCGCTGCAAACGCTGCCGTTGAGCGCGCTGGCGTTGACAAGGCCGCGATCGACGAGTGCCTGTTCGGTCAGGTGCTGCAGGGCGGCGTCGGCCAGAACGTGGCCCGTCAGGTATCGCTCGGTATCGGCATGCCGCTCGAGACCCCTGCTATGACGCTCAACAAGGTCTGCGCTTCCTCGATGCGCGCGATCTCGCTGGGCTCCCAGATCATCCGCTCGGGCGAGGACCAGATGATGCTGGTCGGCGGCTGCGAGTCCATGTCCGGCGCACCTTACATCTCCCGCAACACCCGCTGGGGCGCCCGCATGAACGACGTCAAGCTGGTCGACATGATGGTTTACGACGGCGTGTTCGACGTGTTCAACCAGTACCACATGGGCATCACCGCGGAAAATGTCGCTGAGAAGTACGGCATCACCCGCGAGATGCAGGATCAGATCGGCTATGAGTCCCAGATGAAGGCTGCCAAGGCCATCTCCTCCGGCCGCTTCAAGGACGAGATCGTTCCGGTAGAGGTCAAGAAGAAGAAGGAGACCATCATTTTTGACACCGACGAGCACTGCCGCGCCAACACCACCCTCGAGGGTCTGGCCAAGCTCCGCCCGGCGTTCAAGAAGGACGGCACCGTCACCGCGGGCAACGCTTCCGGCATCAACGACGCGGGCGCTGCGATGATCATCGCGTCCGAGGACTTTGTCAAGGCGCACGGCCTCAAGCCGCTGGCCAAGATCCGCGCGTTCGGCTCTGTCGGCTGCGATCCGTCCATCATGGGCATCGGCCCGATCGAGTCCACCCGCCAGGCGCTGAAGCGCGCCGGCCTGACCGTCGCTGACCTCGACCTGGTCGAGTCCAATGAGGCGTTTGCGGCGCAGGCTGCTGCGGTCAACCGCGAGCTGGGCTTCAACATGGACATCGTCAACGTCAACGGCGGCGCGATCGCGCTGGGCCACCCGATCGGCGCTGCGGGCTGCCGCATCACCACCACGCTGATCTACGAAATGATCAAGCGCGACCTGACCATCGGCCTGGCCACCATGTGCATCGGCGGCGGCATGGGCGAAGCGATCATCGTCGAGCGCGACGAGCTGTGCAAGTAAGGCACACAGTCAATCCGTCAACCTGTCGGGGCAGGGCTCCCCTGCCCTGACAGAACAATATCGTCAGAAATTTCTGAAAGGAAGTCTTTTGCAATGACTGATGTAGTAGTTGAGAAAAAGGGCCATGTAGCGGTCGTCAAGATCGAGCACATGAAGGCTATGAACGCGCTGTCCACCGATATGTATGCGCAGCTGGAAGAGGCGTTCGACGAAGTCGCGAAGATGGACGACGTTTACTGCGTCGTTCTGACCGGTTCTTCCACCGTCAACAAGAAGGGCAAGACCGTCAACTCGTTCGTTGCGGGCGCTGACATTGCCCAGATGTCCACCATGACCGTTGAGGAAGGCAAGTTCTTCGGCAACGACTCCAACCGCGTCTGCTGGAAGATCGA
>CALWJG010000149.1 GCA_944380945.1 uncultured Agathobaculum sp.
CAGGTGGCATTTGTGGTTACGCGCACGCGCGAGATTCTTCGCTGCGGGCTACGCCCTCCGCTCAGAATGACAGGGGGGCGGAGGCGGGATGGGAGTGCAGATGGCGTCGTTGATAACGCGCACGCGCGAGATCCTTCGCGCGGGATGACTGGGCAGGGGGCAGGAGCCCCCTCACTCCCACTTCGCCCACACCTCGGGCTGATACCCGACCGTCGCCTGCCGTCCATTGCGCACGACCGGCGTTTTGATCAGCGTGCCGTCCTCGAGCAGTTTCTCTTTTTTGTCCTCATCGTACGCAAGGTAGGCGAGCGAAGCGTAGCCCTTGCTCTTCTCATCGATGAGCGCGTCCAGCCCGCCGGCGGCTTTCAGAACGCTGTCCAGCTCGCCGCGGGACATGCCCTTCTGCGCCAGATCGATCATCTGGAACTTGATGCCGCGCTCCTTGAACCAGCGCTGCGCCTTTTTGGTGTCAAAGCATTTGTTTTTGCCGAAAATCTGTATGTTCATCGTCGCATTCTCCTTTTGCTCCATTATAGCAGAGCCGCCTCCGCGCGGCAAGGCGGGCGTGTTGCAAAATCCGCTGGATGTACTATAATGGAAGCAGCAAAACCAGAGAAACGAGGGTGAGATCATGCGTATTTTGGTGGCCGAGGACGAGCGCGACCTCAACCGGCTGATCTGCCGCACGCTCGAGCGCGCGGGATACAGCGTGGACGCCTGCTTTGACGGCGAGGACGCGCTGGACCATCTGCTGGGGGCGGAGTACGACTGCCTGCTGCTCGACGTGATGATGCCGAAAAAGGACGGGCACGAGGTGCTGCGCGCGGTGCGCGCAAAGGGGGACGCCACGCCGGTCATTTTCCTGACCGCGCGGGACAGCATTCAGGACCGGATCGAGGGCCTTGACCTCGGCGCGGACGACTATCTGGTCAAGCCCTTTGACTTTGACGAACTGCTCGCCCGCATCCGCGCGGCCACGCGCAAATACGGTACGCAGAAAACCTCTGTGCTCACGCTGGCCGACCTGACCGTGGACACGGTCAGCCATACGGTCACGCGCGGCGGCCGCGAGATCCGCCTGTCCGCCCGCGAATACGCCATGCTGGAATACCTCCTGCGCAACCGGGGCACGGTCATCTCCCGCGCCCGGCTGGAGGACCACATCTGGAATTACGACTATACGGGCGGCTCCAATGTGGTGGACGTGTATATCACCTATCTGCGCAAAAAGATCGACGCCGGCTTTGACAAAAAGCTGATCCACACGGTCCGCGGCGCAGGCTGGATCATGAAGGAGGAGCCGTGAAACGATTATCTGTCAAGCAGAAGCTCACGATCTGGATCACCCTGCTCATGCTGCTGCTGGTGACAGTGGTGCTGGCGTTCCTGATGGCGGTGAGCAGCTCGGTGGTGACCGGGCACAGCTTCGAGGTGCTGGACAGCACGCTGCGCGGCAACCTGACCGGCATTTCGCGGGGGACAGACGGCGCGCTGGCGTTCAGCGAGGACTTTTCCTTCACGCGGGACGGCGTGTACACCCTGATCTACAACGCGGACGGCGCACTGCTCGCCGGACAGCCGCCGCTGTCCTTCCCCGAGGGCGAGCCGTTTGAAAACGGCCATACCCGTCTGGCCGAAGGCGCGGGCGAGGGCTTTTATGTGCTCGATTTCTGGCTGCCCTTCGGCCGTGAGGACGGCGTGTGGGTGCGCGGCGTGACACCCGCGCCGGATACGGCGGACATTCTGGGCGATCTGGCGAATGTGGCCCTGCTGCTGCTGCCGCTGGCGGTCATCGTCAGCGGGCTGGGGGCGTACCTGCTCGCGCGCTCGACCTTCCGCCCGATCGACCGGATGATCCGCACGGTGGGCGAGATCAGCGAGGGGCGCGACCTGTCCCGCCGCATCGGCCTGCCGCCCGGACGGGATGAGATCAGCCGGCTGGGGCAGGCGTTTGACAATATGTTCGCCCGGCTGGAGACCTCGTTTGAATCCGAAAAGCAGTTCACCTCGGATGCGTCGCACGAGCTGCGCACACCGGTCGCGGTCATCCTCGCCCAGTGCGAGGATGCGCGCCGCCATGCGCAGGACCCGGCGCAGTATACCGAGGCGATCGACGTGATCGAGCGGCAGGCGGGGCGCATGCGCGACCTGATCGCCCAGCTGCTCCAGATGACCCGGCTCGAGCAGGGCACGCAGCGGGCGAATTATGAACAGGCCGATCTGAGCGGGCTGGTCGAGGTGCTGTGCGCGGAGCAGCCCGCGCTGCCGCACGGCGTCACCATCCGGGCGGATGTGCAGCCCGGGGTGGAGGCCTGGCTGGACGTGACGCTCATCAGCCGCCTGCTGCAAAACCTCATCGACAACGCCGCGCGCTATGGGCGGGAAAACGGCCATATCTGGGTCACGCTGCGCCGCGTGGAGGGGGAGGTGCTGCTCTCCGTGCGTGACGACGGCATCGGCATCCCCGCCGACCGGCTGGAGCGCATCTGGCAGCGGTTCTATCAGGTGGAGTCGGCGCGCGGCGCAGGCGGCGGCGCGGGGCTCGGCCTGACCATGGTGCGCCAGATCGCCGCGCTGCACGGCGGCACGGTGACCGTGGACAGCCGCGAGGGCGAGGGCAGCTGCTTTACCCTGCGCTTTCCGGCGGAGCGGCGGGCGGAAAAATAATTTTCAAAAAAGTTTACGGTTTTAATATTGCTTTAATGTTGGGCTGGTAAGATGGGTACAACAAAAGAGGAAAGGATGAGCGATATGAAAAGAAAGCTCCTGACCATGACCGCCGGCCTGCTGCTCACCGCCGCGCTGGCGGGCTGCGCCCCGACTGCACAGACGGGCGCGCAGGCGTCTTATATCGACAGCGAACAAGCCAAGGCTGCCGCGCTCAAGGCGGCGAATGTGGATGCGGCGAACGCCACGTTCTCCAAGGTCGAGCTCGAGCGGGACGACGGGATGACCTACTACGAGATCGAATTCACTGATACGGAGGGCCGCCGCTCGAGCTATGAGATCGACGCCATGACCGGCGCGGTGATCGAGTACAAGCAGAGCCAGGGCAATGCGGCCGCGCCTGCGGGCGGCGCCCAGCAGGGCACGCAGTCCGGCACAGCTGCGGCAGGCATCGGCGAGGACGAGGCCAAGCGCATCGCGCTCGAGGACGCGGGCGTGCAGGAGGCGGACACCGCCTACATGAACGTGCGTCTGGATTACGACGACGGCGTGCAGGTTTACGACGTGGAATTCTATGTCGCCGGCACATATACCGAATACGACTACGAGATCAGCGCCGCGGATGGGGCCATCCTCAGTATGGATTTTGACGCGGAGGGATACACGCCGCAGCAGTCCGGCAGCACGGCCAAAACCGAAGCTGAGATCCGCAGCATCGCGCTGGCCAAGGTGCCCGGCGCGACCGAAAAGGATATCCGCCTGAGCCTTGACCGGGACGACGGCCGCCTGTCCTACGAGGGCAAGATCATCTATCAGGGCATGGAATACGAATTCGAGATCGACGCATACAGCGGCGCCATCCGCGAATGGGAAGCCGAGTCGGTCTTTGACTAAATAAAAACGCAATACACATGCATCACGCACCAAAAGAGGAGGTAACAGGCCATGAAGAAACTGATCTGCACCATGACCCTTGCTGCCATGCTGTGCGGCGCGGCGGGCGCCGCAGACGCACCCTATTCGGTGACTGCCAGACTCCGGCCGGACGTTCCGGTCCGCATCGGCGGTATTGAGCAGACGTTCTACAACGTTCAGGGGCAGGAAGTCCATCCGATCAGCTACGCCGGCACGACCTATGTCCCGATCCGTGCGGTCGGCGAGCTGATGGGGAAAAACGTCAACTGGGACGGCGTTCACCTGACCGCGACCATCGGCGGCGAGCGCACGACTGCGCCGACCCGTGGAACCCCGAACACTGCAGCGACACCGCAGAACATCACAGTCCGTATCCGGCCGGATTACACGATCGTGATCGACGGCGTGGCGCGTACCTTCCGCGATGTGGATGGCAGGGTGGTCGATCCTCTGCTGTACAACGGCTCGATTTATCTGCCGCTCCGCGCGATCGGCGAGATGATGGGCATGAACGTCGAGTGGGACGCGACCGACGGCACGGTGTTCCTCTCGGGCGAAGTGACCGACTATGACACGAATTATACCATCAGCGGCGAGCCGGTCGCCGACACGGGCATCGGCATTGCGCGGGCGCGCGAGATCGCGCTGCAGCATGCGGGCCGTACGGCGGGCGAGGTCGTGTTCGTCGAGAGCGAGCTGGGCAGAGATGACGGGCGTCTGGAATATGAGATCGAGTTCATCTACCGCAACGGCTCGACCTACATCGAATACGATTACGAGATCGACGCCAGCACCGGCGCGATCCTGGATACCGACCGCGACGCGGAGCACTTCCACGGTTCTCAGACAGCCGTCACGACCAGCGCCGACCGCGCCAAGCAGATCGCGCTGGCGGAGGTGCCGGGCGCGACGGCGGCCAACATCCGGGATTTTGATATCGATGAGGACGACGGCCGTCTGGAGTATGAGGTCAAGATCCTGTACGGCGGCAGGGAGTATGAGTTTACGATCGACGCCGCGACCGGCCGCATCACCGAGCGCGAGAGCGAGCGGGAGGACTGGGACGACGACCGGTACGACGATGA
>CALWJG010000150.1 GCA_944380945.1 uncultured Agathobaculum sp.
CCCATACCCAAACATACCATCGACAACAAGGAGGACATCCAACATGAGTGCAGTCAGAATGGACGGCAAGGCGCTTTCGGCCAAGGTGCGCGCGCGCATTCAGGACGAGACCGCGGAACTGAAAAAGCAGGGCGTCACGCCCGGGCTCGCGGTCATCATCGTGGGCAACGACCCCGCCAGCGAGATCTATGTGCGAAACAAGGAGAAGGCATGCGCCGAGTGCGGGTTTTACAGCGAGAAATACGCCCTGCCCGCAGAGACCACGCAGGACGAGCTGCTCGGCCTGATCGACCAGCTGAACAGGAGCCCGCAGATCTCGGGCATCCTGTGCCAGCTGCCGGTGCCGGACCACATCTCCGAGCAGGCGGTGATCGACGCGATCGACCCCAAAAAGGACGTGGACGCGTTCCATCCGGTCAATGTCGGCAAAATCATGGTGGGCGACTTTGACTTCGTCCCCTGCACGCCCGCGGGCGTGATGGAGCTGATCGACGAATACGGCATCGACCCCAAGGGCAAGGAGTGCGTGGTGGTCGGCCGCTCGAACATCGTCGGCAAGCCGATGGCCATGCTGCTGCTGCACCGCCACGGCACGGTCACCATCTGCCACAGCCGCACGCAGGACCTCGCGGACGTCTGCCGCCGCGCGGACATTCTGGTCGCCGCGGTCGGCAAGCAGGCCTTTATCACGCCCGACATGGTCAAGGAGGGCGCGGTCGTCATCGACGTGGGCATCAACCGCGGCGCGGACGGCAAGGTGCACGGCGACGTCGACCCGGCGGTGATGGAAAAGGCGTCCTACATGACGCCCGTGCCCGGCGGCGCAGGTCCCATGACCATCACCATGCTGATGAAGAACACCCTCAAGGCCGCCAAGCTCCAGCACGGGCGCTGAAGCGCGCCCTTTCGGGTGAGAACGATTTCCCCGCGGGAGGAGGCTGCCGCACCATGATCCAGTGCTTTGTCAAAAAGGAATATGCCCCGCCCTTTGGGCTGGCGCAGCCGCCGCGCCTGTTTTCGGTCAGCCGGACGGATGAAAAGGCGTCCGCGCACCCGCGCGTCATGCACGCGCACGACGATCTGGTCGAGGTCGTGCTCGTGCGCGGCGGGGAGAGCCGCTATTTCGTCGGCGGCCTGCCCTATCAGGCGCGCCGCGGCGACCTGTTCGTGTTCAACAGCCGGGTGGTGCACGACGAGCCCTCCGGGCCGGACCGGCCGGTCGCCACATCCAGCCTTGCGCTGGGCGGGCTGCAGGTGCCCGGGCTGCGCGAGAACGCGCTCATCCCGGAGGACGCCCTGCCGGTCTGCCACCTGACCGAGCCGCAGACCGTGCGGCTCGAGCGGCTGTACGATGTGCTGTACGACGAGCTGACCGCGGGCAACGACGACGGCGCGCACCATCTGCTCATGGCCATCCTGACGCTGGTGCAGCAGTTCCGCGCCGCCGCGGCGGACGGCTACGCGGCGAACGACAATGTGTTCGCCCAGCGCATCAAGGATTACATCGACCGCCACTTTGCCGAGGAATTTTCGCTGCAGAAGATGGCGGACGCGCTGCACGTCAGCCCCTACTACCTCGCGCATGTGTGCAAGGAGTCGACCGGCTACTCGCCGCTGCAGTATGTGCTGCGCCGCCGCATCGGCGAGGCGCAGACCCTGCTCATCACCACCGACCTGCCGGTCACGCGCATCGCCGCCCAGGTGGGCTACGACAACCCCAGCCATTTCAACGCCCAGTTCGCCAAGGCGGTCGGCATGGCCCCGCGCACCTTCCGGCGCGAATACGTATTCCACAAATAGGCGCGCGGCAAAGCGCAAGAATCGGGAAGTTCGCCTTTGCGGGCGCGGGCGTCCCCGCGCGGCGCAGGCCGCCGCCGGGGTGCCTCCCGCGCTGCCGCGCTGCGGCGCAAAAACCCGCCGCGCCGCGCAGCTTTGCGCGCAAAACCCGCGTTTCTGCAACGTTTTTTCTGTTGTGCATTGCACAGCCGCGCAGTTCCGGCCGGAGGTCTCCGGCCGGTTTTCTTTTGCACAAATCGCAAGAATGCGGTGGTTTTTTTCGGGCGCCGGCAGTACAATAAAGCCACAGTAAGGGCGGCGGACAAGCCGCCGCAGCAAGCAACATGAGTGAATGAAAAGGAGCATGCAGTATGAAAACTGTCAAGGTTGGTTCGGTCGGTCTGGGACGTCTGGGTTATGAGCACGCCTGCAATCTGGCCACGCAGGTGCCGGGCTGCGAGCTGGCGGCGATCTGCGACGTAGACGAGAAGCGCGTCAAGGAAGTCGCGGAGGAGCTGGGCGTCCCCTATACCTACACGGACTTTGAAGAGATGTGCAAGAACCCCGAGCTGGACGCGATCGTCATCGTCTCCCCCTCGTTCCTGCACTGCCAGCAGATCGAGATCGCGATGAACAACGGCAAGCATGTGTTCTGCGAGAAGCCGCTCGGCACGGACGTGGCCCAGTGCAAGGACGCGGAGAAGGTCGTCGAAGCGCATCCGGACCTGATCTTCCAGCTGGGCTTTATGCGCCGCTTTGACAAGTCCTACGCCGAGGCCAAGCGCAAGATCGACGCGGGCGACATCGGCAAGGTCGTGCTGGTCCGCTCCTACACGCAGGACCCGCGCTCGACCATCGAGTCCACGCTCAAGTTCGCCCCGCACTCGGGCGGCCAGTTCCTCGATATGTGCGTGCATGACATCGACCTGATCCGCTGGTTCACCGGCTCGGATGTCAAGAACGTATGGGCGATCGGCGGCGTGTTCGAGTTCGACCTCTACAAGGAGCTGAACGACGCGGACAACGCGGCGGCCACCATCCAGATGGAGAACGGCGCGATGGGCTTTATGTTCACCAACCGCACCCACGCGGCGGGCTCGAACGTCGAGACCGAGATCATCGGCACGCACGGCACGCTGCGCATTGCGAACGTCGGCGCGAAGAACCTGCTCAACATCGTCGACGAGCACGGCTCGCGCGAGGAGTACTATCCGGACTTTATGAGCCGCTGGCACGAGGCGTTCGTCGCCGAGATGGTCGCGTTCACCGATCATGTGCGCAATCACACCAAGCCCTCCGACCTGACGGTTTACGACGGCACCGCGGTTTCCGAGGCGGCTTACCGCTGCAAGGAGTCCTTCGAGACCGGCAAGATGCTGCCGATCCGCTGAGCCACTGCCCCGAAATAGAACAAAGCGGCGGCACAGGCATTTGCCTGTGCCGCCGCTTTGCATAAGGAAAACCGCCCGGGAGGGGCGGTTTTTCGGTATCTTTTTCCGCTTACAGCTGGGGCAGGTTTTTCTTCCACACGCCCCGCAGGTAGAACGAGATCGACAGGCCCGAGCCGAGGAACCAGCCGAGCGGCCAGGAGATCCAGATGCCGAGCTCCTGCCAGAACTGGAACAGGATGATCGAGAAGCCCACGCGCAGGATCAGGTCGGAAAAGGTCGTGATCATAAACGGCCGCATCGCGCCCGCGCCGCGCAGCACGCTGTCGCACACGAATTTGAGGCACACGATGATGTAGAACGGCACGAGGATGAACAGGTACTGCCGCCCCACGTCGATCACGCCCGAGGCGCTGCCCGCGGGCACGAACAGGCCGACCAGCTTGCCCGAGAACGGCAGGTAGATCGCCATGAACACGACCGCAAGGCCGACCGAGAACATCGCGCCCGCCTTGAGGCCCGGGCCGATGCGGTCGAGCTTGCGCGCGCCGATGTTCTGCGCCACATAGCTGGACAGGCCGGAGGCGAACGACATGCAGCAGGTCAGCGCGAACATGTTGACCTTGGTCGCGGCCGAGTAGCCGGCGATGACCGTCGCGCCGCACAGGTTGACGTAATACTGGATGATGACGTTGCCGACCGAGACAAAGCTCTGCTGCGCGATCGAGGGCACCGCGTAATTGGTCAGGCGGCGCAGCATCTCGGGCGAAAACAGCAGGAAATGGCCGCGCGTGTCGAACGAGCGCACACGCCGCAGCAGGAGCAGGAAGGCCAGCACGCCGGACGCGCCCTGCGCGATGAACGTCGCCCACGCGACGCCCGCCACATCCCAGTGGAACACCGCGACAAAGATCAGGTCGAGGATGACGTTGCTCACCGAGGAGATGATCAGCAGGATGAGCGGGGTGCGGCTGTCGCCCATGGCGTTGAAAATGCCCGTGCACACATTGTACAGGAACAGGAACAGCAGGCCGAATACATAGACGCGCAGGTAGAGCGCGCCGTCGGCAAAGATATTGGCCGGCGTCTGGAGCGCGGACATGATGCCGTGCGTGCCCAGCGTGCCCACGAGCGTCAGCAGCAGCGCGATCGCGGCGGTGGTGATCAGCGCGGTCGAGATCGCGGTCTTCATGCGCAGGTAGCGCTTGGCGCCGAACAGCTGCGAGACCAGCACGCTCGTGCCGATGTTGACGCCGGTCGCCACGGCGACGAACAGCTGGGTGATCGGGTAGCTTGCGCCGACGGCGGCGAGCGCGAGCTCGCCCGCCTCGGGCGTGAGCGCGAAGCGGCCGACGATCATCGAGTCGGCCATCTGGTACAGCTGCTGGAATGCCACGCTGAGCAGCAGCGGCAGCGAGAACCAGAACAGCTTGCGGGAGGGTTTGCCTTCGGTCAGGTCGGTAGTCAAGGGGATTCCTTCTTTCATTAAATCTCG
>CALWJG010000151.1 GCA_944380945.1 uncultured Agathobaculum sp.
GAGTTTAGGCAATCACTACTTATCTTGAAAAGGGACATGCCGCGCCGCCTCTTGACAAACTACCGCAGGCGACGTATACTATCACCGAACAGACCCCCTCCCCCGGGGAGGGGTTGAGAAGAAGGAGAACAGTCTATGAAACAACGATTCCGTGTCGGCGGCATGAGCTGTGCCGCCTGCTCGGCGCATGTGGAAAAAAGCGTCCGCGCGGTGCCGGGCGTCAGCGAGGTGCAGGTCAACCTGCTCGCGGGCAGCATGACCGTGGCGTATGACGAGACCGCCTGCGACGCGCAGCGGATCATCCGCGCCGTGGAGGAGGGCGGCTACACCGCCGCGGTGGACGACGGCCTGCGCCGCGCCGCGCCGCAGAACGCGCCGCAGGCGGAGGATGAATTAAAGGAAATGAAGACCCGCATCCTGGTGTCCGCGGTGTTCCTTGTCATCCTGATGTACTTTTCCATGGGCCCGATGATCGGCCTGCCGCTGCCCGGCTTTGTCAGCGGCACCGAGCACGCGTTCGCGCTTGCGCTCGTGCAGCTGCTGCTCACGCTGCCCATCTGCATCATCAACCGCAAGTACTATATCAACGGCTTCAAAACGCTGCTGCACCGCGCCCCGACCATGGACGCGCTGATCGCGGTCGGTTCGGGCGCCGCGCTGGTCTACGGCGTGTACGCGCTGTTCCAGATCGGCTACGCGGGCGCGGCGGGCAACGATGAGCTGGTGCACAGCTTTGCGCACGATCTGTACTTCGAGTCCGCGGGCATGATCCTGACGCTCGTGACGCTGGGCAAGTTCTTTGAGGCCCGCGCCAAGCGCAAGACCGGCGAGGCCATCGCCGCGCTGATGGATCTGCGGCCGCAGACCGCCAATGTGCTGCGCGGCGGTCAGGAGATCGCCATCCCGGTCGAGGACGTGCGCGTGGGCGATCTGGTGGTCGTGCGCGGCGGGCAGTCCGTGCCGGTGGACGGCGAGATCACCGAGGGCAACGCCTATCTGGACGAAAGCGCGATCACCGGCGAGAGCATGCCGGTGGAAAAGCACAAGGGCGACACGGTCATCGGCGCGACCGTATCCAAAAACGGCTACTTCGTCATGCAGGCCGCCCGCGTGGGCGACGATACCACCCTCTCCCAGATCATCCGTCTGGTCGAGGAGGCGGGCGCGTCCAAGGCGCCGATCGCCAAGCTCGCGGATAAGGTCGCGGGTGTGTTCGTGCCCGTGGTCATGGGCATCGCGCTGCTCACGGCCATCATCTGGCTGATCTGCGGCGAAACGCCCAGCTTTGCGCTCACCCGCGCGATCGCGGTGCTGGTCATCTCGTGCCCCTGCGCGCTGGGACTGGCGACCCCGGTCGCCATCATGGTCGGCACGGGCGTGGGCGCGAAAAACGGCGTGCTGTTCCAGTCCGCAGAGGCGCTGGAAAACCTGCACAACGTCACCAGCGTGGTGCTGGACAAGACCGGCACGGTCACCGAGGGCCGTCCGGTCGTGACCGACGTCAAATCCTTCGGCGTTGCGCCGGGCGACCTGCTGTCGCTCGCGCTGTCCATCGAGGAGAAGAGCGACCACCCGCTGGCGGACGCGATCGTGCGCTATGCGCGCTCCAAGCGCGCGGTCGAGCGCACGGTCACGGATTTTGAAATGATCGAGGGACAGGGCGTGCGCGCGGTGATCGACGGCGTGCCCTGCATGGCGGGCAACCGCCGCATGCTGCTGGCAAACGGGCTGGCGCTGCCCCGCTCCGCCAAGGAGCAGGGCGAGGCCTATGCCGCCGAGGGCAAAACGCCGCTGTACTTCGCCGCAAACCGGCAGGTGGCGGGCGTGTTCGCGGTGGCGGACGTGCTCAAGCCGACCAGCCGCACCGCGGTCCGCGCGCTGCAGGCGCTGGGCGTCGAGGTGACGCTGCTGACCGGCGACAATCAGGCGACCGCGCAGTCGATCGCCGCCGAGCTCGGCATCCGGGATGTGATCGCCGAGGTGCTGCCGCAGGACAAGGAGCGCATCGTGCGCGAAAAGCAGGCCAAAGGGCATAAGGTCGCCATGGTGGGCGACGGCATCAATGACGCGCCCGCGCTGGCGCGCGCGGATGTCGGCATCGCCATCGGCGCGGGCACGGACGTGGCCATCTCCTCGGCCGATGTGGTGCTGATGAAGAGCGACCTGATGGACGCGGTGGACGCCATCCGCCTGTCCCGCCAGACCATGCGCAACATCCGCCAGAACCTGTTCTGGGCGTTTTTCTACAACTGCATCGGCATCCCGATCGCGGCCGGCGTGCTGTGGGTCCCGCTGGGCCTCAAGCTCAGCCCGATGATCGGCGCGGCCGCCATGAGCCTGAGCTCGGTCTGCGTGGTATCCAACGCGCTGCGGCTCAAGTTCTTCCAGAGTACCCCCAAGCCGGCACCGGCGTCGGCTCCAATCTATGACCTGCCGGACGACCGCCCGCTGAGCGGCTGCCCGGTGTGCAAACTACCGGAGGAGGAAACGAAAATGACAAAGGTGATCAAAGTGGAAGGCATGATGTGCGAGCACTGTGTGGCGCATGTCAAAAAGGCGCTCGAGGGCCTGCCGGGCGTGACCGCGGACGTCGATCTCGCGAGCGGCAGGGCCACGCTGACCGGCGCCAGCCTGCCGGACGACGCGGCGCTCACCCAGGCGGTCGAGCAGGCGGGCTACAAGGTGGTCGGCATGGAATGAGGGCTGACCGCAAAAAGGTCGAGCCGCTTCTGCGCACCGCGCGCGGCCAGCTGGACGGCGTGCTCAAAATGATCGAGGACGGCCGCTACTGCATGGAGATCGCCGCGCAGCTGCAGGCGGTCGAATCGCTGGTGCACAAGGCGCAGCGCGAGGTGCTGCGCGCGCACCTGTCCGGCTGCGTGCAGGAAGCGTTCGACACGGGCGACGAGCAGGCCCGCGAGAATAAGATCGACGAGATCATCAAGCTGCTCGACAAGACGTGACCGCGCGCCTGCCCGCGGCGCTGGAACCGGTATCCGATGCGGCCGCGCTGCTCGCCCGCTGCGCGCGGGAGGAGCGCCCGGCCGAGGGGCTGCACCTGCGTGGGGCCGATCTGTCGGCCACGCGGTTTGAGGGCCTGCGGCTGCGCGGCGTGCTGCTGGAGGGCTGCCGCCTGACCGGCTGCCAGTGGGAGCGCGCTGATCTCAGCGATGTGGCGTTCCGGCAGTGCGAGCTGTCCAACAGCAGCTGGCGCGACGGGTTCTTTGCACGCGTCGGCTTTGCGGACTGCAAAGCGGTTGGCGCGGACTTCAGCGAGACCGGCTGGCGCGAAGCAGCCTTTGACGGCTGCGCACTGTCCTACGCGGTGTTTGACCGCGCGCGGCTGCGCGGGGTCGCCTTTTCCGATTGCGACCTCAGCCATGCTTCCCTGCAGGAATGCATCTGGAAGGGCCTGCGGCTGGACAGGACAGCGCTGCAGTCTGCGGGTTTTCTGCATACCCCGCTTGCGGGGCTGGATCTGACCGGCTGCGCGCTGGACGGGATCGCCGTGTCGGACACCCACGCCGAGCTGCGCGGCGCGGTCGTGACCATGGAGCAGGCCGCCATGCTGGCCAAGCGGCTGGGGCTTGTCATCAAAGCATGAGAAAAAGCGTTCCGCAAATTGGTTTGCGGAACGCTTTTTAGTTTACGGCATCTCCCGGAGCGCGGCGATCAGCGCGTCCATCTGCGCATCCGTGCCGACCGTGATGCGCAGGTAATTGTCGATACGCGGCAGCCTGAAATAGCGGATGAAGATGTTTTTCTGCCGCAGGTATTCAAATATCTCCGGCGCTTTGCGCACAGGATGGGTGACGAACAGGAAGTTGGTCAGCGAGGGCGAGACGGTAAAGCCCAGCCCGCGCAGCGCGTCCGCCGCGCGCTCGCGCGTGGCGGCCACCCTGCGGCAGGTCTGCTGGAAATACGCCTCGTCCCGCACCGCGGCCTCGCCCGCGGCGAGCGCAACAGCGTCCATGGTGTAGGAGTTGTACGAATTTTTGACCGCCTCAAGCGTGGCGATCAGCGTCTCCGAGCCGAGCGCATAGCCGATGCGCAGGCCGGCGAGCGAGCGCGACTTGCTCATGGTCTGCACGACGAGCAGGTTTTCGTACCTGTCCAGCAGCGGCACGGCACTCTCGGCGCCGAAATCCACATACGCCTCGTCGATGATGACCACGCAGTCCCGGTTGTGCTGCAGCAGGTCCTCGACCGCGGCCAGCGGCAGGCCGCGGCCGGTGGGCGCGTTCGGGTTGGGCAGCACGACGCCGCCGTTCGGCCTGTCGTAGTCGCGGATGTTCACGCAGAAGTCCCCGTCCAGCGGCACGGTCTCGTACGGGATGCGGAACAGGTCGCACCAGACCGGATAGAACGAATAGGTGATGTCCGGGTACAGGATGGGCTGTCCCGAGCAGAAGAAGGACTGGAACGCGAGCGCGAGCACGTCGTCCGACCCGTTGCCGAGGAACACCTGAGACGGCTTCACGCCGAAGCGCTCCGCCAGCGCCGCCTTGAGCCGCCTGCC
>CALWJG010000152.1 GCA_944380945.1 uncultured Agathobaculum sp.
TGCGGCGCGATTTTCCGGAAGCCGCCGCGCGCATCGCGCGCGTGCCCTCGCTCGCGCCATTTTTCTCCGATTGACCGAAAGCATACAAAAAGGACCGCTTATGCGGTTCTTTCAGCTTGTTGAAGAAGTCCTAGCGCCGCAGCGCGTATTAAATAGCCGCTCTGTGAGCGGCATCACAAAATCGAGCTTTGCCCGATTTTGTGATACAAACCGATCAAAAGGGTGCGGTTTTCGCACCCTTTTGTATCGGAACTTCGATTGAAACTGTAGTTTCAATCGAGAGACTGTTCGAAAAACCATGTTTTTCGACAGTCTCAAAAAGGACCGCTCATGCGGTCCTTTTTCTGTATTTGTCACCTTCCGTCCGGATACGCCTGCCGGAGCTCATCCAGCGTCGCCATGACAGCGCCCTTGCGCTGCACGGTCAGCGACGCATACCGCGCGGAAAACGCAAGATAGTCCGCAAGCTGCCGCCCGCTCAAGGCTGCAAGGCCGTCCCGCGTCACGCCGTCCCGCGTGAGCTGGTACAAAAACGAGCCGACGAACGAATCCCCCGCGCCGGTCGTGTCGGTCACGGGCACGCGCAGGGTTTCGGCAGAGACCGCAGCGCCCGCCGCCGTATACGCCGCCGAGCCGTCCGTTCCGCGCGTCACGAGCAGCAGGCGGCAGCCCATGGCAAACAGCTGTTCCGCCGCTTTGCGCTCGTCCGCGCAGCCGGTGACAAATTCCACCTCATCATCCGACAATTTGATCAGATCGGCCGCGGGCAAAAACGCCCGGATCGCCGCCTGACAAGCCGCAGGGCTGCTCCACAGCGGCAGGCGGACATTCGGATCAAACGAGATGATCGCGCCGGCACGGCGCGCCAGTTCGATCGCCCTGCGGTGCGCCGCCCTGACCGGCCAGTCCACCAAGTCGACCGAGCAGAAATGCAGCGCCGCGCAATCCGCGAACATCTCCGGCACGATCTGTCCCTCCTCCAGAAACAGATCGGCCGAGGGATTGCGGAAAAAGCAGAACTCGCGGTTGCCGGTCGCATCCAGTGAAACGAACGCAAGTCCGGTGTTGGCCCGGCCGGTGCGGAACACCCAGGACGTATCCACCCCGTTCGACCGCAGCACCTTGCAGATATGCGTGCCGAACGCATCCTCGCCCACCTGCGAGATCATCGCCGCGCTGCCGCCCAGCCGCGCGACCGCCGCCGCCACATTGGCGGGCGCGCCGCCCGCCACACGCTCGAAATGCGTCACCTCGTCGAGCGCGCAGCCCTTCTGCTGCGGCACAAAATCGATCAGCAGCTCGCCGATCGCAACCACTTTCTTCATGCGTATCCCTCCAAAATGCAACGATGCTGTTCTGCGCCGCACTGTTTCCGGCAATCCGCGCGCGCCGTCATTCCCGCAGGAGCGCGCGGCGCGCCCGCCAGTCCGGCAGATAGCGCTCGACCAGCGCCCAGAACTGCGGCCCGTGGTTTTTGTGCACGATGTGCGCCAGCTCATGCACGACGACGTAATCCACCGCGGCCTCCGGATACTCCATCAGCCGCCAGGAAAAGCAGATGCGGTTTTTCGCGCTGCACGAGCCGAAGCGCGTGCGCGCGGCGGTGATGGTCACTGCGGCGGGCTGCACGCCCATTTCCCGCGCGTACCGCGCCACCTTGTGCGGCAGTTCGGTTCTGGCACGGCGGATGAGCTCTGCCTGCCGCGCTTCGTCCGGCTCGGGATGGGCGGCGAGACGCGCCCGCTGCCGCTGCTGCGCGCGGGCGATCCAGTCCGCGTGCGCCGCGACGAACTGCTCGATCCGCTTTTGGGACAGGCGAAGCGGCGCGCGCACGATCACCTGTCCCTCCCGGCTGACCTCGACCGACAGCGTTTTGCGCCCCGAGCGCCGAAGCTCATACCTGATTGCCACGCGCCTGCTCCCGGCTCTCCAGCACCCGGTTGTAGAAGAACATCGCGACCGACACGCCGCAGATCACAACATAGCCCACAACGCTCAGCCCGTCCGGCACCTGGCTGAACAGCAAAAAGCCCAGCAGCGCGGAGAACAGCACCTGCGTGTAATCGAACACCGAGATCTCCTTGGCCGGTGCGTGTGCATACGCCAGCGTCACGCCGAACTGGCCGAGGGCCGCGGATGCGCCCGCCGCCAGCAGGCAGGCGAGCTGCCCCCACGTCATGGGGTGGTAGTCCAGCAGCAGGAACGGCAGGCAGATGAGCGTCGAGAACGCGGAGAAGAAAAACACGATGCGCGCGCTTTTCTCGCCCTTTTGGGACAGGGCGCGCACCGCGGTATACGCCGCGCCCGCGCCCATGCCGCCCAGCAGGCCGATCAGCGCGGGAAACGCCTCGGACGAAAAGCCGGGCTTGACGATCAGCATGCTGCCGCCGAACGCCGCAAGCACCGCGAGATACTGCACCGCATTCGCGCGCTCCTTCAGCAGGAGAAGCGAGAACAATATCGCAAAAAACGGCGACATCTTGTTCAGGATGTTGGCGTCCGCCAGCACCAGGTGGTCGATCGCGTAGAAGTTGCAGAAGATGCCCAGCGTGCCGCAGACCGAGCGCAGGAGCAGCAGAGGCAGATTGCCCTTCTCCCAGCGAAAGCCCACTCCCTCCCGCCGCAGCACGACAGCCGCCACGACCATCGCCACCACATTGCGGAAAAAGGATTTCTGGATGGACGGCAGATCGCCCGCCAGACGCACGAACGTGCTCATCATCGCAAAACCAAAGGCGGACAGCAGGATAAAGCCGATCGCCTTGCTCTTTTTGGAAAGCACAGGCTTTCCCCTCCTTTTGTTGATTTTCCAGCCCTATCATTGTAGCACAGCCGCGCGCCGGATGCAAAAGGAATACCGCTTGACCGGCGCGGCCGGACTGTGGTATCTTTGTATCAGGCATTATCCTTTGCAAAAGATAACGAAAAGGAGACCGATATGCAGCCGGAGATCAAACTGACAAAGCTCGCCAGCTGTGCGGGCTGCGGGGCCAAGGTCGGCGCGGGCGTGCTCGCGCAGCTGCTGGACGGGTTGCCCGTGCGCCGCGACCCCGACCTGCTCGTGGGGTTCGACACGAGCGACGACGCGGCGGTCTACCGCGTGTCGGACGAGCTGGCCATCGTGCAGACCGTGGACTTTTTCCCGCCCATCGCGGACGACCCCTATCTGTTCGGCCAGATCGCGGCGGCCAACGCCCTTTCGGACATTTACGCCATGGGCGGCGAGCCCAAAACCGCGCTCAACCTGCTGTGCGTGCCCAAAAGCATGCCGGACAGCGCGGTGCGGGCCATCCTGCGCGGCGGATATGACAAGGTATATGAGGCGGGCGCGGTCATCGCGGGCGGGCACAGCATTCTGGACGAGGAGCCCAAGTACGGCCTGTGCGTGACCGGCTTTGTGCATCCGGACAAGGTGCTCACCAACGCGGGCGCGCAGCCCGGGGACGTGCTGCTGCTGACCAAGCCGCTCGGCGCGGGCATCCTGACCACGGCGGCCAAGGCCGACCTGTGTCCGGCGGACGTGCTCGAGGGCGTGTATGCCCGCATGGCCACGCTCAACAAGGCGGCGCGGGACGCCGCCCTCCCCTTCCGCGTGCATGCCTGCACGGATGTGACCGGCTTCGGCCTGCTGGGGCACGCGCTCGAACTGGCGCAGGGCGGGGACGTGCACCTGACCATCGACACCGCGGCGGCCGACATCCCCGCAGCGGCGCTCGAGTTTGCGCGCATGGGGCTGCTGCCCGAAGGCATGTACCGCAACCGGCGGTATGCCGAGCCGTATGTCGATGCGGGCGGCGTGCCGCTCGAGGTGCAGGACGCGCTCTACGACCCGCAGACCTCGGGCGGACTGCTGTTTGCCGTGCATCCGGACGACGCGGACGCGCTCTTTGCCGCGCTGCAAAAAACCGTCCCCAGCGCGCAGCGCGTGGGGACGGTCCAGACATATACGGACGGGGCGCGCATCAGCCTGCGCTGACCGCCCGGACCGCCCGCAGGGCGGCGTCCGCATCTTCGGCCGTGTTGAACCAGCCGAAGGACAGCCGCACCGTCCCGCGCGGGAAGGTGCCGAGCGTGCGGTGGGCATTTGGCGCGCAGTGCAGCCCGCAGCGGGTGAGGATGCCGAATTCCTCCTCCAGCCGGGCCGCGGCGGCGGCGTTGTCCTGCCCCGGAAAATCCAGACTGAACACGGCCACACGCCCCTCCGCCGTGTCCGGTCCGAGGAGCGTCACGCCCGGGATGTCCCGCAGGCCGGCGAGGAACTGCGCGCACAGCGCGCGGTCGTGCGCGGCGACGGCCTCGACCGTGACATCCTCGAGGTAGTCGAGCGCGGCCTCCCACCCGAAAATGCCGGGCAGGTTGGGCGTGCCGGGCTCGAGCCGGTCGGGGAAATATGCGGGGATCTCCTCGCTGTCCGACGCGCTTCCCGTGCCGCCGCTCACGATTGGCTCGAGCGTTTCGGCAAAGTCCGGCCGGAGCAGCAGCGCGCCGGTGCCCTGCGG
>CALWJG010000153.1 GCA_944380945.1 uncultured Agathobaculum sp.
GACAACAAGGACATCCTGTCCACCTCGATGGCGTTCGACCGCTCGGAAAACCGCATCCGCATCGGCGAGACCGACATCGGCCACGCGCTCCAGCAGACCATCGACGACCTCAAGGAGCTGCTCGCTGCCTTCCGTCGCGGCGACATCAAGGAAAACGACCGCGACGCGTAAAATCAAATCCCGCAGAGGACAGCCCCTTCGGCTGTCCTCTTTTTTACCCGCGGTCCGCGCCGCACGCATCAGAACATTTGTTTTCTTTTCCGGTTTATGCTATACTGTATGCGTATCGCCAAAACGAAACGAGGAGACCCATGGAACCGACCAAATTCGATCTGAAATACGCTGCTGTACGCCGCGCGATCATCGAGCAGCGCTTTGCCGGACTCAACGACAAGCAGCGCGAGGCGGTGTTCGCCACCGAAGGCCCGCTGCTTATCCTGGCGGGCGCGGGCAGCGGCAAGACCACCGTGCTCATCAACCGCATCATCAATATCCTGCGCTTTGGGCAGGGGCTGACGGGCGAATACGCGCCCGAGGGCGCGACCGAGGACGACCTGCTGTTCCTGACCCAATACCTGACCGACCCGCGGCCGGAAAACCGCGCCGCCGCCGAGCGGCTGTGCGCCGTGCGCCCGGCAAAGCCCTGGGAGGTCATCGCGATCACCTTCACCAACAAGGCCGCGCGCGAGCTGCGCGAGCGCCTGACCGCCGCGCTGGACGACGAGGAGGCCGCCTCCGCAGTCTGGGCCTACACCTTCCACACCGCCTGCCTGCGCATCCTGCGGCGCAACGCCGACCTGCTGGGCTTCGCGACCGCGTTCACCATCTATGACGAGGACGACAAAAAGCGCGTAATCACGAACGTGCTCCGCCAGCTGAACCTCGACCCCAAGGCGTTCGACCCGCGCACGGTCATGGGCATGATCAGCCGCGCCAAGGATAAGCTGATGACGCCCCGCCAGTTCCGCGCGGACGCCGCGGGCGACTACTTCCGCGAAAAGGTCGCGGATGTGTACCAGCTGTACGAGAAAGAGATGAAAAAGGCCAGCGCGCTCGACTTTGACGACATCATCATGAAGACCGTGCTGCTGCTGCAGAACAACCCCGAGGTGCTCGAATACTACCAGCACAAGTTCCGCTATGTGCTTGTGGACGAGTATCAGGACACCAACTACGCCCAGTATGTGCTCACCAGCCTGCTGGCCGGGTTTTATGAGAACATCTGCGTGGTCGGCGACGACGACCAGTCCATCTACAAGTTCCGCGGCGCGACCATCACCAACATCCTCGAGTTTGAAAAGCAGTTCAAAAATGCGAAAACCATCCGGCTCGAGCAGAACTACCGCTCGACCGGCAACATCTTAAACGCCGCCAACGAGGTCATCCGCAACAACGTCGGCCGCAAGGGCAAGGAGCTGTGGACCGACCACGGCGACGGCGCCAAGATCCGCCTGCACCGCTCGGATAGTCAGGAGGGCGAGGCCGCCTACATCGCGGACACCATCCGCATGGGGGTGGAGCAGGGCCGCCGGTGGAGCGATTTCGCGGTGCTGTACCGCAACAACGTGCTCTCGGACAACATCGCCGCCGCGTTCATCCGCGCCGGCATCCCCTACCGCGTGTACAAGGGCCGCGACTTCTTCGCCCGCGCTGAGATCCGCGACATGTTCGCCTATCTGTGGGTGCTGGAAAACCCGGCGGACGAGCTGCGCCTCAGGCGCATCATCAACGTGCCCGCGCGCAAGATCGGCGACAAGTCGGTCGAAAACGCCGCGCAGCTTGCGGCCGAAAACGGCATGCTGCTGTACGACGTGGTGCGCACCGCCTCGCAGTTCCCCGCGCTCTCGCGCGGCGCGGCCGCGATGGAGAAGTTCGGCGAGATGATGGAAAACCTGCGGCGGCAGCGCGAATTCCTCTCGCTCTCCGAGCTGTATGACGAGCTGCTCGACAAATCGGGCTACCGCGCCGCGCTCGAGGCCAAGGGCGGCGCCGAGGAGCAGAGCCGCATCGAGCACATCGAAGAGCTCAAATCCTATATCGTAAACTACGAAAACGACCATGCCGAGCCCTCGCTCGCGGGCTTCCTCGAGGAGATGGCGCTGTACACCGATGCGGACCAGACCGGCGAGGACGAGGACGCGGTGCTCATGATGACCATGCACTCGGCCAAGGGTCTGGAGTTCCCGGTGGTGTTCCTCGCGGGCATGGAGGACGGGCTGTTCCCCGGCTTCCGCGCCATGGAGCGCGAGGAGGACATGGAGGAGGAGCGCCGGCTGTGCTATGTGGCGCTCACCCGCGCCAGAGAGCAGCTGTACCTGACCTGCGCCGAGCGCCGCATGCTGTACGGCCGCACGCAGTACGCCCACCCCTCGCGGTTCATCGACGAGATGCCGCGCGCGCTGCTCGACAGCAACATCGGCGAGCGCCGCATGTTTGAAGCCGCCACGCGGCCGGACCCCGGTCTGCCGCGCGCGCAGGTCGCGCGGGCGCGGCAGGTGTCCGCCGCAGCCGCCGCGCCCACCTTCGGCGGCAGGGCCCGCGCGCAGAGCGCCCCCCTGCCCGACTTCCCCGCGGGCTGCCGCGTGCACCACAAGGCGTTCGGGGACGGCATGGTGGTGTCGTCCAAGCCCATGGGCAATGACGCGCTGCTCGAGATCGCGTTCGACCAGAAGGGCACCAAGCGCCTGATGGCCCGCGCGGCGGGGCAGTTCATGCACAAGCTGTAAACAGAAAACGGAGGTGCGTATGCAGCCTGTCCAGATCATCTTTTTCGACATCGACGGCACGCTGATCGATATGAACCGAAAGCAGATCACGCCGCGCACACTGGAGGCGCTCACCCGCCTGCAGAAAAACGGGGTGCGCATCTGCGCCGCCACCGGCCGCTCGCCCATGCAGGTGCCCCGCCTGCCCGGCGTGTCGTTCGACGCGTTCCTGACCTATAACGGCTCCTACTGCTATGACCGGCAGCAGGATATTTACAGCCGTCCCCTGCAGCGCAGCGACGTGCGCGCGATCATCCGCAACGCGGCAAAGCTGGGCCGCCCGCTGTCGCTCGCGACCAAGAGCCGTCTGGCCGCGAACGGCGCGGATCAGGATCTGATCGAATACTACGGCTTTGCCGGCCTTTCGGTCGAGATCGCGCCGGATTTTGACGAGGTGGCCGCGCGGGACGAGATCTACCAGATCATGATGGGCGGCCGCGCGGAGGAGTACGCCGCCATACTGGACGGCGCGGACGGCGCGCGGATCGCGGCCTGGTGGGACCGCGCGGTGGACATCATCCCCGCCGGCGGCGGCAAGGGCGCCGCGGTCGGCCGGATGCTCGCGCATTACGGCCTGTCCCCCGCGCAGGCCATGGCCTTCGGCGACGGCAACAACGACATCGAAATGCTGCAGGCGGTCGGCACGGGTGTCGCCATGGGCAACGCTTCGGACGCGCTCAAGGCCGCGGCGGACGACGTCTGCGGCGACGTGGCCGAGGACGGCGTCTGGGCTTACTGCCGGGCGCACGGGCTGATCTGAGGCCCGTCTTCCGCCCTGTCAAAGCATTTTGACAGGCCGCGCCGCCGCCCGTCAAAGGGATTGGATGGACGGCGGCTGCTCTTTCCGCTATACTGAACGCAGGAGAAAGGAGGCGGCGCGTATGGACATCGGTGCAAAGCTCAAAAGCGCGCGCGTGCAGGCCGAAATGACACAGGAGCAGGCAGCCGAAGCGCTGGGCGTCAGCCGCCAGACGGTCTCCAACTGGGAGACCGCCAAGACCTATCCGGACATTGTCAGCGTGGTCAAAATGAGCGACCTGTACGGCGTCAGCCTGGACCGGCTGCTCAAGGGCGATCAGGCGGCGACGGACTATCTGCACTACCTCGGCGAGAGTACGGATGCGGTCTCCAGCCGCCGGCGGCAGTCCTTTGTGACGCTCGTGCTGGTCTATCTCGGCATCTGGGCGTTTTCGCTGATCGTGTTCTGGTTTTTCACCAGCGGATCGGACGCCATGGGCTACTCGCTCATGTTCCTGTGGGTGCTGCTGCCGGTGACGACCTTTGTGACCGCCCTGCTCATCGGCAGGAACGGCTACGGCGGGCGGCGCAAATGGCTGGCCTGTCCGGCCTTCGGCGTCATGTACATGCTGGCGGACTATGCCACCTTCAGCGCGGCGAACATGGCCGCTTTCGGCAAATTCAACCTGCCGGAGTGGGGCATGATCCTGTCGGGGGCGCTTGTCGCGCTGGTCGGCATGGCCACCGGCCACAGTTATCCGCGCCGCCCGGACGGCGGCGGCCAATAACCGAAAACGCAAAGCGGGCTGCCCCAATGGGCAGCCCGCTTGAGGCTGTTCGAAAAACATGGTTTTTCGAACAGCCTCTCGATCGAAACCACGCTTGCACTCATTAAATAGCTGCCGCTTTGCGGCAGAAAGCGGTCAGCGGGCTACGGCCCGATCGAATATTCCGCTGTCTGCGCGCGCCTT
>CALWJG010000154.1 GCA_944380945.1 uncultured Agathobaculum sp.
TGCGCCACGCCGTGGTCGGTGATCGCCATGGCGCGGTGGCCCCACTGCGCCGCGCGGCACAGCAGGGACGCGGTGGAGCTCATGCCATCCATCGCGCTCATATTGGTGTGCAGATGCAGCTCGACGCGCTTCATGCCCTCGGCCTTGTCCTGCCGCACAGGCTTTTTCGCCTTGACGATGCCGGTCGGCTCCAAAACCATCTCCTTGGCGTAGGAATCGTACACCATTTTGCCCTGCACCGTGCAGTACAGGCCGTTTTTGATCTTGGAGGCCGTGTCGCCCGCCTTGTCAGCCGCAAGGAACTTGGAAACGCGCACCGAGTTCGTGCGGTCGGTCATGTCGAACGCGATCTTGACGTAGTCCTTGCCGGTCTTTTTGCTGTGGATGTCCTTGTTGTCGGTGAAGAACACCTCGCCCTGGATGGTGACCATATCGTAGGCCGCGATCGCCTCGTTGACCGACACGATCGGGTCCTGCATCAGCTTGCCGAAGATCAGATCGTCCTCGCGCACCTTTTCCGTGCGCGGGCGCTGATAGCCCGCGTGCTCCGTCTTGGGCGCGGGGCGCGGCTTCTTCGGCTTGGGCTCGGCCGGCGCGGCGGCCGCCGCTTCCGCGACCGCCTGCTGCAAAATCTCCTCGCGGTCGGGCGCGCCGTCCTGCGGCGCATAGTCCCCCGCCGCCGCGCGCACCGCGTGCACCGGACAGGGCCGGCCGGTCTCGCGCAGGATGCGCGCCTCCAGATGGCGCAGCGCGTTTGCAAAGTGCTTTTCGCTCACCTCGTCCATCGGGATCTGCAGCGCACCGTCCGCATACTGCCAGCGGGTGTGGTCGAGCAGGCCGCGCGCGGACGGCATGCGATACGCCATATCGTCATACAGCGAGCGGATGTACTCGTCCGTCAGCCCGTCCGCCATGTCGTACCGCGGCTCGATGCACACGCGGTCCAGCCCGTACTGTCTGGCGATCTGCTTTTCCGCCTTCGCGATGGTCTTGCGGCGGACCACATGGGAAAGCCCCAGCTCGATCACCATGACCGTGTTGTTGTCCCCAAAAGCGAGAGAACGCACCTCGCCCGCGGCGAGGTGCTGTTCCTCCACAACCCCTTTGCAGTTTTGAAACAGATCAATGAGCTTGCCAGACACGCTTATTCTCCTTCAAAATGCGCAATTTCGTCCATGAGTGCGTCCACGAGCTGCTCCTGCGGCACCTTTTTGATGATCTCGCCGCGCCGGAACACGAGGCCCACGCCGTCGCCGCCCGCGATGCCGAGATCGGCCTCGCGCGCCTCGCCCGGGCCGTTGACCGCGCAGCCCATGACCGCGACCTTGAGTTTCTTTCCCTTGATCGCCATGCAGCGCTGCTCGACCTCCTTGGCAATGCCGATCAGGTCGATGCGCGTGCGCCCGCAGGTCGGGCAGGACACGACGTTGATGCCGTCCTCCGCGCGGCCGACCGCCTTGAGGATGGCCTTTGCCGCGTAGATCTCCTTGACCGGGTCGTCGGTCAGGGAGACGCGGATGGTGTCGCCCACGCCGAGCGCGAGCAGGCCGCCGATGCCGGCCGCGGACTTGATCGTGCCCATGTATTCCGTGCCCGCCTCGGTCACGCCGAGGTGGAGCGGATAGTCGGTCTTTTCGCTCGCCAGCAGATAGGCCTGCATGGTGTCCGGCACGGAGGAGGACTTGATCGAGATGCAGATGTCGTCAAACCCGCAGTCGTTCAGCAGGCCGACGTGATAGAGCGCGGAGGCGACCATGGCCTCGGGCGTCGGGCCGCCGAACTTCTCGAGGATGTGCTTTTCCACCGAGCCCGAGTTTACCCCGATGCGGATCGGGATGCGCCGCGCCTTGGCGGCCTCAACGACCGCCTGCACGCGGTCCGCCCCGCCGATGTTGCCCGGGTTGAGGCGGATCTTATCGACGCCCGCCTCGATGGACGCGAGCGCGAGCCGGTAGTCAAAATGGATGTCCGCCACGACCGGGATGGGCGAGCCGGCGCAGATCTCCCTCAGCGCCTCGGCCGCCTCAGCGTCCGGCACCGCGCAGCGCACGATGTCGCAGCCCGCGTCCGCCAGCGCGCGGATCTGCGCGAGCGTCGCTTTCGCGTCCCGCGTGTCCGTGTTGGTCATGGACTGTATCGCAATGGGCGCGCCGCCGCCGATGGGCACGCCGCGCACCATGATCTGTCTGGTCTGTTTCATATCCTGTCCCTTCCTTTGTCTACTTGCCGCCCGTTATCCGCCCGCAATGATGCGCACGATGTCCTGTCCGGTGACATAGACCATCAGCGCGAGCAGCAGCATCAGCCCTGCCGCATGGATATAGCCCTCATACTGCGGAGGCACGGGCTTGCGGCGGATGCCCTCGATGATGAGAAACACCAGCC
This sequence comes from uncultured Agathobaculum sp., assembly GCA_944380945.1. Classification (GTDB taxonomy): domain Bacteria; phylum Bacillota; class Clostridia; order Oscillospirales; family Butyricicoccaceae; genus Agathobaculum. The sequence continues at coordinate 2,386 of CALWJG010000154.1, forward strand.
GGCCGCCGTCCAGTGCAGGCAGGGGCAGCAGGTTCATCACGCCGAGGTTGATCGAGATAAACGCCACCAGCTGCAGAAACGCCGCAAGGCTGTAGCTTGCGGTGGTCGCCATCACGCTCGCCACGCCCACCGGGCCGGAGAGCTGGTCCACGCCGACCTGCCCGCTCACGAGCATTCCCAGGCTGACCCACACGAGCCGCGCATAGTTGACCGAGGTGCGCGCCGCCATGCTGAGGTGCATACCGATGCTGTCCGGCTGCTCGGCAAAGGTCAGGCCGATCATTTTGCGTCCGTCCTCCCCCTCGACCGCGGCCTCCAGCCGTACGGCAGGCAGGGTCAGCTTTTCGCCGTCCCGCCGCACCGTGACCTCGTAGGTCGTGTCCGCGCCGCGGGACAGCGCCATTTCAAAGTCGGTGCGCACGAGGATGCGGTAGCCGTCCACCGAGAGGATCTCGTCCCCGGCCTGCAATTCGCCCGCGGCCGTGCTCGCCGGGTCGACGTCCGCGAGCGTGGAGACGATATAGCCGCCGTTCGGGCCGTTGGGCCGGGTGACGGCCAGCACGATCAAAAAGCCGATGAGAAAGTTCATCAGCGCGCCCGCAGCCACGATCAGCATGCGGCGCGGCAGGCTGGCCTTGCCGAACGAATGCGCGCTGTCGCTCTCGCCGTCCTCGCCCTCCATCACGCACGCGCCGCCGAACGGCAGCAGCTTCAGGCAGTACAGCGTGCCGTTCCGCTCCTTTTTGAGCAGCGTCGGCCCCATGCCGATCCAGAACTCATTGACCTGCACCCCGCCGCGCTTGGCGGTGATGAAGTGCCCGAATTCGTGCACGATGACCAGCATGCCAAACGCAAGAATGGCCAGAATGATCTGCAGCAAAAGCAGTTCTCCTTTCCTCGGATGGAAAAATTACGCGCGCGCCAGCCGGCGCGCCTCGGCGTCCGCCGCGAGGACGCCGTCCAGCGTGAGCTCCCGCTGGTACGGGATCGAATCGAGCGCGTGCGCCACGCGCGCGGCGATGTCGGCAAAGCCGATCTTCCCGTCCAGAAACAGGCCGACCGCCGCCTCGTTCGCGCCGTTGAGCACCGCGCCGCGGTCGCCCTTTTCACGCGCCGCGCGCCGCGCGAGCCCCAGCGCCGGAAACGCCTCGTAATCCGGCGGGTAAAACGTCAGCTTTGCGATCTCGGTCAGGCTGAGATGCGGCGCCCTGCACGGCACGCGCGCGGGCCAGGTCAGCGCATACTGGATGGGCAGGCGCATATCGGGCGTGCCCAGCTGCGCGATCACCGCGCCGTCCGCAAATTCGACCGCCGAGTGCACGATGCTCTCGCGGTGGACGACGATCTCGATATCCGCCGGGTCCATGTCATACAGCCACATGGCCTCGATCAGCTCGAGGCCCTTGTTCATCATGGTCGCGGAGTCGATCGTGATCTTGGCGCCCATCGACCAGTTGGGGTGGCGCAGCGCCTGCTCGCGCGTGACGCCCTGCATCTCCGCCGCGGTTTTCCCGAAAAACGGGCCGCCCGAGGCGGTCAGCAGGATCTTGGCGATCCGGTTGCCCTGCGCTGCCTGCGCGCACTGGAAAATGGCCGAGTGCTCGGAGTCCACCGGCAGGATCTTAACGCCCTTTTCCCGCGCCGCGCGCATGACCAGCTCGCCCGCGCACACGAGCGTCTCCTTGTTGGCCAGCGCGATGTCCTTGCCCGCGTCGATCGCGGCCAGCGTGGGCAGCAGGCCCACCATGCCGACCACCGCGGTCACCACGATGTCCGCGCCGCTCTCCGCGGCGCAGGCGGTCAGGCCGTCCATGCCGGAGAGCACGCGGATATCTGTATCCGCGAGCTTGATTTTGAGGTCGCGCGCCGCGGCCTCGTCGAACGCGCACACCATTTTCGGGCGCAGCGCACGCGCCTGCGTCTCGAGCAGGCCGATGCGCTTGTTGGTCGTCAGCGCGGTCACCTGCGCGTCGATCGAGGGCAGAATATCGACCGTCTGCGTGCCGATCGAGCCGGTCGAGCCTAAAATCGCAATTTTCTTCATATCCGTTCTCCCAAACCGCG
>CALWJG010000155.1 GCA_944380945.1 uncultured Agathobaculum sp.
TCAAACGCCCCCGTATACAGCTGATAATACTTGCCCCGCTGGGCGATCAGCTGCTCGTGGCTGCCGCGCTCGATGATGTGCCCGTGCTCGAGCACCATGATCACATCCGCATTGCGCACGGTGGACAGGCGGTGCGCGATGACGAACACCGTGCGGCCGTACATCAGCCCGTCCATGCCCGCCTGCACGATGGACTCGGTGCGGGTGTCGATCGAGCTCGTCGCCTCGTCCATGATCATGACCGGCGGGTCGGCGACCGCCGCGCGGGCGATCGAGACCAGCTGCCGCTGTCCCTGGCTCAGGCTGCCGCCCTCGCCGTCGATCATGGTGTCGTACCCGTCGGGCAGGCGGCGGATGAAGTCGTCCGCGCCCGCCAGCTGGGCCGCGGCCTCGACCTCCTGATCGGTCGCCTCCAGATTGCCGTAGCGGATGTTGTCGCGGATCGTGCCGGTGAACAGGTTGGTGTCCTGCAGCACGATGCCGAGCGAACGCCGCAGGTCGGCCTTTTTGATCTTGTTGATGTTGATGCCGTCGTAGCGGATCTTGCCGTCCGCGAGGTCATAGAACCGGTTGATCAGGTTGGTGATGGTCGTTTTGCCCGCGCCGGTCGCGCCGACAAAGGCCACCTTCTGCCCCGGCTCCGCGTAAAGCGAGATGTCGTGCAGCACGATCTTCTCCGGATCGTAGCCGAAGTCCACATCGAAAAAGCGCACATCGCCGCGCACCCGCTCGTAGGTGGTCGTGCCGTCCTCATGCGGGTGCTTCCACGCCCAGACGTTGGTCTTTTCCGGGGTCTCGACGAGGCCGCCGTCCTTGTCGTATTTGGCGTTGACCAGCGTGACATAGCCCTCGTCGGTCTCGGGGCGCTCGTCCATCAGGTCGAAGATGCGCTCCGCGCCCGCCAGCGCCATGATGATCGAGTTGAACTGCTGCGAGATCTGCGTGACCGGCATGGTGAACGACTTGGTCAGCTGCAAAAAGCTCGCGATGACGCCGATGGTGATGCTGTCGCCCACCGCGCCGGACAGCGCGAGCGTGCCGCCCACCACCGCGACCAGCACATACAGCAGGTTGCCGATGTTGCCCATGACGGGCATCAGGATGTTGGCGAAGGTGTTGGCGTTTTTGGCGTTTTCGCGCAGCTCGTCGTTGAGCGCGTCAAACTGCTCCTTGCACTTGTCCTCGTGGCAGAACACCTTGACGACCTTCTGCCCGCCGATCAGCTCCTCGATATAGCCGTTGACCTTGCCGAGCGAATTCTGCTGCTCGAGGAAGTAGCGCGCGGACTTGCCGCCGATGCGCCGCGTCACGACCAGCATGACCGCCACGCCCAGCAGCACGAACAGGGTCAGCCAGACGTTGGTCGTCAGCATGGCGGCCAGCACCGCGACGATGGTCACCAGCGAGGAGAACATCTGCGGGATGGACTGGCTGAGCATCTGCTGCAGGGTGTCGGTGTCGTTGGTGAAGTGGCTCATCAGGTCGCCGTGGGTGTGCGTGTCAAAGTAGCGGATGGGCAGGCGCTGCATGCCGCGGAACATCTGGTCGCGCACCTTTTTGAGGATGCCCTGCGAGACCGACACCATGATCCAGTTATACAGGAAGGTGGACAGGATGCCCGCCGCATACACCAGCGCCATCAGCAGGATGGCGTGGATGAGGCCGGTGAACACCGGCGACGCCTCCAAAAGCAGCGGGGCGATATAGTCGTCGATCAGCACGCGCAGGAACATCGAGCCCGCCACGTTCGCCACGGCGGAAAACAGGATGCACACGAGCACCGCGGCAAACTGCACGGCATATCCGTCCCGGATATAATGCAGCAGGCGCGCGAGCGTCTTGCGCGGGTTGCGGCTGCGTCTGCCGCCCATCATCTGGCCGCGGCGGCCCGGGCCGCCCATCGGCCCTCTCATTCCGGGTCCCGGCATCAGTCCTCGCCCCCTTTCTTCATCTGCTGTTCATAGATCTCCTGATAGATCGCGTTGGTGGCCAGCAGCTCGTCGTGCGTGCCGACCGCCTGCACCGTGCCGCCGTCCAGAATGATGATCTGGTCCGCATCCTGCACGGAGGACACGCGCTGCGCGATGATCAGCTTGGTCGTGTCCGGGATCTCCTCGGCAAAGGCCTTGCGGATGAGCGCGTCGGTCTTGGTATCGACCGCGCTGGTCGAATCGTCCAGAATGAGCACCTTGGGCTTTTTGAGCAGCGCACGCGCGATGCACAGGCGCTGCTTCTGGCCGCCGGACACATTGGTGCCGCCCTGCTCGATGTAGGTGTCATAGCCCTTGGGCATCTGCCGGATGAATTCGTCCGCCTGCGCGAGCCTGCACACGCGCTCGAGCTCCTCGTCCGTGGCGTGCTCGTCGCCCCAGCGCAGGTTTTCACGGATCGTGCCCGAGAACAGCACGTTCTTCTGCAGCACCATGGCGACCTGCCCGCGCAGCGCCTCGATGCTGTAATCGCGCACATCCACGCCGCCGACCCTGACCGCGCCGCCCGTCACATCATACAGGCGCGGGATGAGCTGCACGAGCGTGGATTTGGCCGAGCCCGTGCCGCCCAGAATGCCCACGGTCTGGCCGGGCTTGATGTCCAGATCCACGTCCCGCAGCGCGAGCCGGCCGCCGTCGCCCTTGTAGCTGAAGCTGACGTTCTCAAAGCGGATGCCGCCGTCCCGCACCTCGGTCACCGGGTGTTCCGGGTCGTGCAGGTCGGGCTGCTCCTCGAGGATCTCGACGATGCGCTCCGCGCTCGCGCGGGACATGGTGATCATCACGAACACCACCGCCACCATCATCAGGCTCATCAGGATCTGCATGGCGTAGGAGAACAGGCTGGTCAGCTCGCCGGTGGTCATCGCGCCGCCGACGATCAGCCGCGCGCCGAACCACGAGATCAGCAGCATGCACGCATACATGCACAGCTGCATCAGCGGGGCCACGCCCGCCATGGTGCGCTGCGCCTTGGAAAACACGCGGAACAGCAGGCCGGATACGTTTTCAAACTTCTCGGTCTCATGCTCCTCGCGCACATAGGCCTTGACCACGCGGATGCCGCGCACGTTTTCCTGCACGACCGTGTTCATGCGGTCGTAGATCTTGAACACGCGCTCGAACACCGGGCCGACAAAGCGCATGAGCAGCCCCATGCCGATCGCCAGCACGGGCAGCACGCCCAGAAAGATCAGCGCCAGCTCGCTGTTGATGCGGAACGCCATGATCAGCGAGAACACCAGCATGACCGGGCAGCGCACCGCGATGCGCGTGCACATCTGGAACGCGTTCTGCACGTTGGTGACGTCGGTCGTCAGGCGGGTGACGATCGAGCCGGTCGAAAATTTGTCGATATTGGAAAAGGAATACTCCTGCACGGCATAATACATATCATGCCGCAGGTTGCGGGCAAAGCCGGTCGAGGCGCGCGCCGCATAGGTGCCCGCCGCTGCGCCGAAGATCAGCGCGAGCGCCGCGCATCCGATCAGGATGGCGCCGTATTTCCAGATCTCGCCCATGTTTTGCGCGTCGATGCCCCGGTCGATCAGCAGCGCCATCACCGACGGGATGACGACCTCCATCACGACCTCGAGCACGACGAAAAACGGCGTGAGCAGCGCGTCCTTTTTGAACGCGCGCACGCTTTTCAGCAGTCGTTTGATCATATCTGTGCTTCCTCCGAAGATGTGCGTGGATCGGTTTCCAGATTGGCGCGCAGCTTGCCGCACACGCGGAACCAGACGGCGAGCTCCTCCTCGCCGATGCCGCGGCGCATGCGTTCCTCGGTCTGCCGCAGCCGCTGCGTCAGCTCAGCGTCGAGCGCGCGCGCCTGATCGGTCAGCACCAGGCGCTTGAGCCGCCCGTCCTGCGGGACCGGCTCGCGCCGCAGCAGGCCGTGCCGCTCCATGAGCTGCAAAATGCCGGTCGCGGTCGACCGGCGGAAGCGGAACTGTTTTTCGATGTCCTTCTGAAAGCGCTCCCCTTCCGCGCGCGCCAGATACAGGATGATCATGGCCTGCGTGCCGGTCACATGCGCGAAGCGCTCCGCCAGCGGCGCGGCCATCTGCCGTTTCATCAGATTGCTCAGCACGCCCAGCTGCGCGCCGATCTGATGCTCCTGCGTCATTTTGTTAGCCTCCTTACTGTTAGTCTGCGAACATAATTATATGCAGATTTTCCCCGCTGTCAACACCCTTCACAAAATGTTCAAAATCTCCCGCAGGCAAAAGCCTCCCCTCCGCCCGTCCGGCGGAGGGGAGGCCAGCGTGTCGAAAAAATTTCCGCGCCGCAGGCGCGCATGAAATAGGATATTGCGGCGTGCCGCAATATCCATAAAAACCCGCGACACGCGCGTGGGTTTTTATACCAGACGGGACAAAAGTTTCGCCAGTCGGAACTTTTGTCCCGTTCGGATGTATCCGAGCGTATGCTCGGTACATCCCATTCG
>CALWJG010000156.1 GCA_944380945.1 uncultured Agathobaculum sp.
GAGACCGCCGCACTGCTCGTGTACCAGGGCTGACTTTCCGCGCCGAATGTGATATAATCACGGTAGCGCGCGCAAAAGCGTGGTATCATAACATCGCAAAGGAGGGGAGGCCCATGGCGGTATCCCGTGAAACAGTTTTGTATTATGACCCCGCGGGCGGCGAGCGCGCCGCGGCGCTCAAGGCCATTCTGGTGCAGATGGGCGCGCGCATCAAAAACGTGCCGCCCGAGGCGGTGGGGCAGACGGTCGGCTGCCTGCTCGGCCGCAAGGGGTATGACGCCCGCGAAAATCCGGAAGCGCCTGCGCTGGCCGAGCCTGTGCTCGTGCTGGACGGGTTCACGGACAAGCGGCTTGAGATCCTGTTGCGCGAGATGAAAAAGCACGGCGTTTCCGTGGCGTACAAGGCCATCGTGACCGAGACCAACATCGGCTGGCTGTTCCATCAGCTGTATGACGAGCTGGCGCGCGAGCATGCGGCCATGGGCAAATGACCGAGCGCATCCTGCCGGATTTTGACATCGGCCAGATCGCGCGGTCGGGGCAGTGCTTCCGCTTCCGGCCGCTGGACGAGGGGCGCTGGGCGCTCATCGCAGGCGGGCGGTATCTGGAGATCAGCCAGCAGGGGCAGCGCGTGACGTTCGACTGCCCCGCGGAGGAGTTCGAGACGGTCTGGCGGCCGTATTTCGATCTGGACGCCGACTACGGCCGCTATAAAGCGGCGGTCGCGGCGCGGGACAGGTACCTGCAGCGCGCGGTGGCGGCGGCCGGCGGGCTGCGCATCCTGCGGCAGGAGCTGTGGGAGACCATCGTGTGCTTCATCATCTCGCAGCAGAACAATATCGCCCGCATCACCGGCTGCGTGGAGCGGCTGTGCGAACGGTTCGGCGCGCCCTGCACCAGCCGGAACGGCAAGGCGTATTTCGCCTTCCCGACCGCAGCGCGGCTCGCGGCCTGCACGGCGGACGATCTGGCGCCCATCCGGCTGGGCTACCGCGCAAAATACATCCTGACGGCCGCGCGGCAGGTCGTTTCGGGCGAGGTCGATCTGGAGGCGGTGCGCCAAATGGACTATGCGCACGCGAAAGCCGCGCTCATGCGGCTGAGCGGCGTGGGCGTCAAGGTGGCGGAGTGCATCTGCCTGTTCGCCCTGCACCATATCGACGCCTTCCCGGTCGACACCCATATCCGGCAGATGCTGGACGCGCATTACCCCAAGGGCTTCCCGCTGCGGCGGTACAAGGGCTTTGCGGGCGTGATGCAGCAGTACGCATTTTATTATGAGCTTGTGAAACCATAACAGTAAAAACAGAAAAGGAGCGATTCACATGGCAGTACTCACCATCACCAAGGACAATTTCCAGACCGAAGTCATGCAGTCGGATAAGCCCGTGCTGCTCGATTTCTGGGCGAGCTGGTGCGGCCCGTGCCGCATGGTCTCCCCGATCGTGGACGAGATCGCGGACGAGCGCGCGGACATCAAGGTCGGCAAGATCAATGTCGACGAGCAGCCGCAGCTGGCGCAGCAGTTCGGCGTGATGAGCATCCCGACGCTGGTCGTGATGAAAAACGGCCAGATCGCCAACAAGGCGGTCGGCGCGATGCCCAAGAACAACATCCTCGCCCTGCTCTGAGGATAAAACGGCGCAAAAAAGCGGAAACGGTTCTAAACCGTTTCCGCTTTTGCGTTGTGCAGTTATTTGCGCACGAAGCGCATGGCGCTCATGGCAGCCTGCGCGCCGTCCGCCACGGCCTTGGCGACCTGCAGCAGGCCGCCGGTGCAGTCGCCCGCGGCAAATATACCGGGCACAGCGGTCGCCATGACGGCGTCGGTCCGGATCTTGTTCCCGTCCAGTTGCGCGCCCAGCTTGCGCGCAAAGTCGCTGCTGCCCGCGGTGCCGTAGGCGATGAACACGCCGTCCGCGGCGAGCGGCTCGCCAGCAGAGAACGCGATGCGTTCGACCTTGTCCGTCCCTTCGACGGCAGCGACCGGCCGGGTGTCCACCGCAAGCCCGTCCGGCAGGCCGGCGGGCGGCTCGCTGCCGTTGGTCAGCAGCGTGACCGCGCCCGCGACCGGCAGCAGCACGCGCGCTTCCTCGAGCGCGTATTCGCCCTGCCCGAGCACGGCGACTGCCTTGCCGCGGTAGAAGAATGCGTCGCACACCGCGCAGTAGCTCACGCCGCGGCCCTCGAATTCGGCCACGCCCGCAATATCCGGCACGGCGCGCGGCGCGCCGGTGGCGAGGATGACCGCGTCCGCGGGGTATTCCCCGGCGGTGGACTTGACCACAAAGCCCTGTTCCGCGTATTCGACGCCGGTCGCTTCGGCACTGACGCACTGCGCGCCCAGCCGCGCGGCCTGCGCGCGGCCGCGCGCAAGCAGCTCGGCGCCGGAGACCGCCTCCGGGAAGCCGAAGTAGTTTTCGATCTTGTCGGTTTTGGAGAGCGCGCCGCCGCCCGCATCCAGCACGATGGCGTCCAGATTCGCGCGCGCGGCGTAAATGGCGGCGGACAGCCCCGCAGGGCCGCCGCCGATGATGACAACAGTCGGCATGGGAAAAACCGTCCTTTCTCAGCGGCTGGTTTCGCGGTCGAACCACGCCTGATAGGCGCTTTGCAGCCTGTCCAGCAGGGCGGCGTCCCGCCCGCCGACCGGCTTGCCGTCCACATGGCTGACCGAGATGCAGTGCGAGCCCGTGGACAGGATCATGATCTCGTCCGCGTCCATCAGCTCGGCGACCGTGAACGGCGCGATGCGCGTGGGCACGTCCAGCTGCTCGCACAGGGTGAGGAAATGCCGGCGTGTGATGCTGGGCAGGATCAGGTTGTCCGCCGGGGGCGTGCAGAACGCGCCGTCCTTGAGCATGGCAAGGCCGGAATGCGCGCCCTCGGTCACGCGGTCGCCGCGGTGGAACACGACCTCGTCGCAGCCCGCCTCGACCGCCTGCTGCATGGCCATGCAGTTGGGGATGAGGTTGAGCGTCTTGATGTTGCAGTGCAGAAAGCGCGTGTCCTCGACCGTGATGAGCTTGTAGGGCCGGTCCTGACGGTCGAGCCCGCAGGGCTCGGAGAACGCCATGAGCGTGGCCTTCGCGTCCTTGGGGAAGGCGTGCATCCGGTGCGCGGCCGCGCGCGTGGACTGCCAGTAGAGCATGTGGGGCGCGTCCGAATCCAGACGGGAGACCAGATCGTTCAGCACGGCCGCCAGCGCTTCGCGCTCCATGGGCGGGGCGATGCGCAGCAGCGCAAGGCTGCTGTAAAACCGGTCGAGGTGGTCGTCCAGCGCGAAGATCTTTTTGTTCCGCACCATGGCGGCGTCGTACACGCCGTCGCCAAAGTACAGGCCGCGGTCGGTGATCGGGGCGGTCACCTCGTCGATGCGGCCGATCTGTCCGTTGTAATAGGCGATATCATGCATGAGCGCACTTCCTTTCCTGTTCAAAATCAGCGGGGGAGGGATGATGGTCAGCCCGCGAGGCCGAGCATGGCCGGGGCCATGCCGCTCAGCGCGCCGGAGATCAGCACGCCTGCCACCAGGATGGCGGCGGCGATGAACATCGCGCCGATCAGGATCTGATAGTCTTTCATAGGGTCGGTGCTCCTTCTTTTCATAGTATGTTCTGCTTTCTTCCAGTATAACGGCTTTGCGCGGCCTTTGCAAGTGCGGATAGAATGTGGTAGAATAGCAGGACAGAGGAGTGATCTTTGATGAAAACGCTGCTGCACATCTGCTGCGCGCCCTGCTCGATCACCTGCATCGACACGCTGCGGCAGGAGGGCATCGAGCCGGTGGGATTTTGGTACAACCCGAACATCCACCCGTTTACCGAGTATAAGATGCGCAAAAATACGCTGGTCGAATATGCGAAAAGCATTGACTTAAAGCTGGAGATCGAAAACGAGTACGGCCTGCGCCGGTTTATCCAGGGCGTGTACCCGGATTTCGACCACCGCTGCGGGTTCTGCTACGCGCTGCGGTTTGAGGAGACCGCGCGCTATGCGGCCGAGCACGGGTTCGACCAGTTCACCTCCACGCTGTTCGTCAGCCCGTACCAGAACCACGCGCTCATGCGTGAGACCTGCGAGCGCATGGCGGAAAAATACGGGGTCAAATACCTGCACCGCGATTTTTCCGTGCGCTTCCGCGAAGGACAGGACAAGGCGCGCGGACTCGGCCTGTACATGCAGAAATACTGCGGGTGCATCTTCTCCGAGGAGGATCGGTACAAAAAGAAGCCCAAAAAGAACAAACCCGACGCTTTACAAAACCCGGGCGCGGTGGTATAATACCATTTGTACCTGCGCCCGTAGCTCAGCTGGATAGAGCGTTGGACTCCGACTCCAAAGGCCGTGCGTTCGAATCGCATCGGGCGTACCAAAGCAGCAAAA
>CALWJG010000157.1 GCA_944380945.1 uncultured Agathobaculum sp.
AGAAAATGCCCGCTCTGCGGGCATTTTCTTTGTGCGAAAGGCAATTTGACATTTTAACGTCTTAGCAGTATACTACATGAGTTGTGTAATCAATCCAAAGGAGGCACCATTGCAGTGAAAAAGAGTGTAATTTCCTTTATCGCTGTCATGCTGATCATTGTTTTCCTCGGCGTGACGGCGGTGACGGGCGTCTACATCCCGGGCGGCTGGACCATGCCCTTCCGGGATACGGCGGCGACCGAGACGGTCACCTCCGGCGACGCCGGCGATACGGACGCGGCGGATACCGCCGATACCGCCGATACCACAGACACGGCGGACACGGAAGGCGACGCTGCCGCGGACGCAGAGACCGAAACGGCGGAAGAGCCCGCCGAGCTGCGCGCCATCATCCCGAGCGTGCTCGATACCGAGCACGGCATCCGTCTGGGCCTTGATCTGGTCGGCGGCTCGCGCATCGTGTACGAGGCCGAGCTGCCCGAGGGCTACGACATGGGCGACCTCGCGGGCGATATGCAGACCGCGCAGGCCATGATCCGCCAGCGCCTGACCAGCCAGGGCTTCACCGAGGCGACCGTGGCGCTCACGGGCGACAACCGCCTGACCGTCGAGATCCCGCAGATCACCAACCCGGAGGAAGCGGTGCAGACGCTCGGCACGACCGCCCAGCTGCTGTTCATGGATATGGACGGCTATAACGAATATGTGACCGCGCTGACCGAAAATCCCTCCGCCGATGCGGCGCAGTATGCGCTGCTGACCGGCGCGGATGTGGACGGCGCGAGCGCGCAGTACGGTCAGGCGGACTCGAGCGGCATGCAGCAGCACTATGTGCAGGTCGAGTTCACCAGCGAGGGCCGGCAGAAGTTCGCGGACGCGACCGAGGCGGTCGCCGCGCGCACGGACGGCTATAACCAGCTGCTGATCGTCATGGACGGTCAGGTCATCTCCGCGCCCTATGTCAGCGAGCGCATCGACAGCGAGAGCTGCGTCATCACCGGCAGCTTTGATCAGGACAGCGCGCAGCAGCTCGCCGGCCTGATCGACGCGGGCCAGCTGCCCTTCAGCCTCAAGCAGGCGGAGCTGCGTTCGGTCGGCCCGCAGCTGGGCGCGGACGCCATGCGCACCAGCCTGACCGCCGGCCTGATCGGCCTGATCCTGGTCTGCCTGTTCATGATCGTCATTTACCGCGTGCCGGGCTTTGTGGCCTGCCTGGCGCTGGGCTTCTACATCGTCATTGAAGCGCTGGTGTTCAGCATCATCCGCGTCAACCTGTCCCTGCCGGGCATCGCGGGCATCATCCTGTCGATCGGCATGGCGGTGGACGCCAACGTCATCATCTTCGAGCGCATCAAGGAAGAGCTGCGCGCGGGCAAGACGGTCAAGAGCGCGATCGACTCGGGCTTCAAGCGCGCGTTCGCTGCGATCTTTGACTCCAACCTGACCACGATCATCGCGGCGGCGGTGCTGTTCTTCTTCGGCACGGGCACGATCGTCGGCTTTGCGACCACGCTGGGCCTCGGCGTCATCATCTCGATGTTCACCGCGCTGACGGTCACCCACTTCCTGCTCAACCGCATGGTGGATTTCCGCATCCGCAGCCCGAAGGCGTACGGCCTGAGCGAGAAAAAGCGCGAGGGCGGCCGCTTCCCGGTCATCAAGAACTTTAAGATCTTCGGCGGCATCTCGGTGCTGCTGGTGGCGACCGGCCTGGTCGCGCTCATCCTGCTGCCCTTCGGCAAGAACCTGTTCAACCTGAGCATCGACTTCGCCGGCGGCACGGAGATGGAGTTCAACATGCACCAGACCGTGACGCAGGACATCCAGACCGAGGTCAGCGACCTGTTTGCGGACACCACGGGCGTCACGCCCTCCTCGGTCACCTCGTCGGGCGACGCGAACGAGCAGGTGCTCATCCGCTCGACCAGCATCGACTCCGAGACCCGTCAGAAGGTCATCGACGCGATGAACGAGCAGTACAGCCTGACCGACGACGACCTGTACGGCAACGAGGACGTTTCCGCCTCGGTCGGCGCGGACCTGCAGAAGTCCGCGGTGCTGTGCGCGGTGCTCGCCATCGTGCTCATGCTGCTGTATATCACCTTCCGCTTTGAGCTGACCAGCGGTCTGGCGGCGGTCGTCTGCCTGGTGCACGACCTGCTGATCATGCTGTCGCTCTATGTGTGGATGCAGATCCCGCTGGACAGCAACTTCATCGCCGCGGCGCTGACCATCCTCGGCTACTCGATCAATGCGTCGATCATCGTGTTCGACCGCATCCGCGAGAACCTGCGCACCGCGCGCAAGGAGCCGTTCGAGTCGGTCGCGGAGCGCAGCGTGTGGCAGACCATGGGCCGCACCATCAACACCACGCTGACCACGCTGTTCACCATCGGCATGGTGTTCATTCTGGGCGTGCCCTCGCTCAAGCAGTTCACGCTGCCGCTGATCGTCGGCATCCTGGCGGGCGCCTGGTCGTCCATCCTGCTGTCGGCCAGCCTGTGGGGCTTCTTCCGCAAGAAGTTCCGCAAGCACCGCGTCAAGTAAGGCAGCGGCCTTGCGCATGGACACAGCTGCCGCGCTGCGGCGCTGAAAAACGTTTACACCAAACAGGGACGCTGCCGGCGTCCCTGTTGCCATACCATGAAACAGAGGGAGGTTTGTCATGCGGGTCGGCATATCCACGGCGTGCTTTTATCCGCAGCCGGTCGAGGAGATCCTGCCCGTGCTCGCCGGGCTGGGCGTGCACGCGATCGAGATCTTTTTCAACACCGAAAGCGAGTTCCAGCCGCGCTTTTACGAGGAGCTGGGCGCGCAGGCCCGGGGGCTGGGGCTGGATGTGGTATCCGTCCACCCCTATACCTCGCTGATGGAGGGCCTGCTGCTGTTTTCCGACTACAAGCGCCGCACAGAGGACGGGCTGATGCAGTATCAGCGCTATTTTGAGTGCGCGGCCGCGCTGGGCGCGCGCTATCTGACCTTCCACGGCGAGCGCTTCATGGGGCAGACCGACACGCCCGAGCGCTGGGCGCGCAAGTGCGCGGTCTACCGCCGGCTGTGCGGCATCGCCGCGGCCTGCGGCGTGACGCTCGCGCAGGAGAACGTGGCCTGGTGCCGCTCACGCGACCCGGCCTTCCTCGCGGCGCTCTGCCGCGACGTGCCCGAGCTGCGCTATACGCTGGACATCAAGCAGGCCTACCGCGCGGGCCACGGCTGGAAGGAGTTCGTGGACGCGGTGGGCGGCCGGCTGGTCAACGTGCATATCAACGATTTCTCCGGCGACCAGAGCTGCCTGCTGCCCGGCGCGGGCAGCATGGACTACGCCGCGTTCTTCTCCGCCCTGCGCGGCGTGGGCTATGACGGCCACACGCTGATCGAGGTCTACCGCTCGAATTTCGGCAGTCCGGAGGAGCTTGCGCGCGCGGTGCGCGTGCTGTCGCGCTTTGCGCCGGTGTGACTGCCGGAAAATCCCGCCGCGCGGGTCGGATATTGACGGTTCGCATTGACTTTACTGCACAAGCGGTGGTATAATAATCAAAAATAAGGCAGTTTATCTGGTATGAGGAACAGGAAAGGGGAAGCGCGATGAAATGTCCGTTCTGCGGCTATGACGACAGCAAGGTCGTCGATTCCCGCCCGACCGATGAGGGCACGAGCATCCGCCGCCGGCGGGAGTGCCTCAAGTGCCTCAAGCGCTTCACCACCTATGAAACGGTCGAGCGCATGCCGCTCATGCTCGTCAAGCGGGACGGCACCCGTCAGGCCTACGACCGGCAGAAGCTGCTGGGCGGCCTGATGAAGGCGTGCGAAAAGCGGCCGGTGTCGCTCATGCAGCTCGAGCAGATCGTGGACACGGTCGAGCAGAAGGTGTTCGGCACGCTCGAGAGCGAGGTGTCCAGCAAGGTGATCGGCGAGCTGGTCATGGAGCAGCTGCGCAAGGTCGACGAGGTCGCCTATGTGCGCTTCGCGTCGGTCTACCGCCAGTTCAAGGACATCAATACCTTCATGGAGGAGCTCAATACCCTGCTCAAGGAGAAGTGATTGAGCCCTTCCCCGCCAAAACACCCCCAACGTCTCACCAAAACAACCACTCAGGACCCAAGGTACGGAAACGTGCTTTGGGTCTTTTTTGCTCAGAAACGAGCGGAAATTGGCGGAAGATCGTTTTTACCATTCGAAATGGAGCGGAAATGAAACGGTTTGGGCAAAGGCCCATGGAGGAAAGCTGTCCGAATTTCGTGGGATGTTCGGGCGGTTTTCGGTGGGAGGAGAACAGGGCGTTTAAGGATAATTCCTATTAAACGGAGATTTTGCAATTTATGCAGAAAAGGAGGAAAACGGTTTTTGGAATGATGCAGTGATGAAGATGCGCATTTTTCAGGAG
>CALWJG010000158.1 GCA_944380945.1 uncultured Agathobaculum sp.
GCGTGACGGCCCATGATCTCTACGATGCAGACCATGCCGGTGTCGTATACGCGCGCGTCCTGATAGATCTCCATGCAGGAGGTCGCGATATACTTGGCAGCGGACGCAAAGCCCGGGCAGTGGTCAGTGCCGAACAGGTCGTTGTCGATGGTCTTCGGGATGCCCATGACGCGGCACTCGTAGCCGGACTTCATCATATACTTGGAGACCTTGTTGCAGGTATCCATGGAGTCGTTGCCGCCGTTGTAGAAGAAGTAGCGGATATCATATTTCTTGAAGATCTCGAGGATGCGCTTGTAGTCGGTGTCGTCAACGTCCGGGTCCGCCAGCTTGTAGCGGCAGGAGCCGAGCGCGGAAGAGGGCGTGTAGCGCAGCAGCGCCAGCTCGTCGCGGTCTTCCTTGTCGATGTCATACAGTTCGTCGTTCAGCAGGCCCTTGATGCCGTGTGCCATGCCGAATACGCGGGTGATGGACGGGTTGTCCAGCGCGGTCTCGATCGCGCCGAGAACGGAAGAGTTGATGACCGAGGTCGGGCCGCCCGACTGGCCGATGACGCAAGCGCCTTTCAGTTCGCTCATAATGATTAACCTCCTAATAAATTCAAACACAGTTTTGACTGACTGCATTTTCCTGCACTATTAGCGTACCATAAAACCGCCGTAAAATCAATGGAAAAGAGAATTTTTTGCAATCTCTGCACGCCCGCGGGGCGAACGGCAAAAAATACGCGCTTTTTTTCGGATAGGCTTGATTTTAGAGGAACATACTGCTAAAATAATGGTAGGATTCCCTATCAATTTCATTCATAGAAAGGAAGTCTAACCATGCCATTAGTTACTTCTACCGAGATGTTCAAGAAAGCCTATAACGGCGGCTACGCTGTCGGCGCTTTCAACGTGAACAATATGGAGATCGTTCAGGGCATCACCGAGGCATGCCAGGAGCAGAAGGCTCCGGTCATCCTGCAGGTATCCAAGGGCGCGCGTGCTTACGCGAACCACACCTACCTGATCAAGATGGTCGAGGCTGCTGTCATCGAGTGCCCGGACATCCCGATCGTTCTGCATCTGGACCACGGCCCGGACTTTGAGACCTGCAAGGCCTGCATCGACGGCGGCTTCACCTCCGTCATGATCGACTGCTCCAGCCGTCCGTTCGACGAGAACGTCGAAGAGACCAAGAAGGTCGTTGAGTACGCGCACGCGCACGGCGTAGTCGTTGAGGCTGAGCTGGGCACGCTGGCCGGCGTTGAGGACGACGTCAAGGTTTCCGCTGAGGATTCCTCCTACACCCATCCGGAAGAGGTTGAGGAGTTCGTGACCCGCACGGGCTGTGACTCTCTGGCCATCGCCATCGGCACCTCTCACGGCGCTTACAAGTTCACCCCCGAGCAGTGCACCCGCAACGAGCAGGGCATCCTGGTTCCGCCTCCGCTCCGTTTCGACGTGCTCGAGGAAGTTTCCAAGCGTCTGCCGGGCTTCCCGATCGTTCTGCACGGTTCTTCTTCTGTTCCGCAGGCGTTTGTTGACAAGATCAACGCGCACGGCGGCAGAATGCCGGACGCCATCGGCATCCCGGAGGATGAGCTCCGTCACGCGGCGCAGCTGTCCGTCTGCAAGATCAACATCGACTCGGATATCCGTCTGGCCATCACCGCGTCCATCCGCGAGTATATGGACGAGCATCCGGATCACTTCGATCCCCGTCAGTACCTGAAGCCGGCCCGTCAGGCTGTCAAGGACATGGTCTCCCACAAGCTGATCAACGTTCTGGGCTGCAACGGCAAGGCGTAAGCGTTTTTGCTGCAAAAACGGATACTATGAACAAAAAATGGACCGCACCAAAAGCGTGCGGTCCGTTTTTTATGCTTTTTGAGGAGCGGAAAAGCGCGGATTTACATTTTTCGTGCTTTACACTGTGAAAGTGGTATGATATAATATTATCACCACAAGAGATTTTTGAAAAGGGGGAGACGGCGTTGAACCGGAAATTGAAGGATGAGGACATGGATATCCTGTTCCGCGGCATCCTCAAGCTGAAAACCGTGGACGAATGCTACGATTTCTTCGAGGATCTCTGCACGATCTCCGAGCTGCGCGCCATGGTGCAGCGTTTTCAGGTCGCGCGCATGCTGGACGAGGGGCGCATTTACAGCGACATCGTGCAGGAGACCGGCGCCTCCACCGCAACGATCAGCCGCGTCAACAAATGTCTGGTTTACGGGTCGGACGGCTACCGCCGCATGCTCGACCGCCTCAAGGAAGACCATGAATAGCTACGAGACCCTGTCGGCATACTACGACCGCTTTACCGAGGACGTCGGCTACGCCGGCTGGGCGGACTTCTTCGAGCGCGTGTTCGCGCGCGAGGGGGTGCAGCCTCGGCTGATCCTCGACCTCGCCTGCGGCACGGGCAGCCTGACCCGCCTGCTGGCGGACCGCGGCTATGAGATGATCGGTGCGGACGCTTCGCCCGATATGCTCATGCAGGCCATGCAGAACACCATGGACTGCGATCCGCGGCCGCTGTTCCTCAACCAGCGCATGGAGGATCTCGACCTGTACGGCACGGTGGATGTGTGCCTGTGCTGTCTGGACAGCATCAACTATGTCACCGATCCGGACACGCTGCAAAAGGCGTTTGAGCGGGTGCACCTGTTTCTTGAGCCCAAAACCGGCCTGTTTGTGTTCGATGTCAACACGCCGGAGAAATTCGCCCGCATCGACGGCAACGCCTATGTCCGCGAGGATGAGGATGTGTTCTGCGTGTGGCAGGCCGCGGTGGAGGACGGGCTGTGCGCCTATCAGTTCGACATCTTCGAGCGTGACGGCGAGGCATGGACGCGTGCGCAGGAGACGCACGAGGAGCGCGTCTATCCGCTCGAGCAGCTGGCCGCCATGCTGGAGCGCGCGGGCTTTTCCGAGATCAAAACCTATGGCGACCAGTCGTTCTCGCCCGTGCGGGGCGGGGAGGACCGGGTCTATTTTACTGCACGAAAGAGAGATTAAGTTTTTATGAGCGATACCTTACTCCGCGCGATCGCCCGCAATGCGGGCATCCAGATATCTGCCGCCGTGACGACCGGTCTGGTCGAGCGTGCGCGGCAGATCCACAGCACCACACCGGTGGCGACGGCCGCGCTCGGCCGCACGCTGACCATCACCGCCATCATGGGCAGTCAGCTCAAGGTGGACGACGGTTCGGTGACCGTGCAGATCAAGGGCAACGGCCCGCTGGGCGCGATCGTCTGTGTGGGCGACGCGGACGGCTATGTGCGCGGCTACCTGCAAAACCCGGCGGCTGACCTGCCGCTCCGGCCGGACGGCAAGCTCGCTGTGGGCGCGGGCGTGGGCCGCGGGTATCTGATGGTCATCAAGGACATCGGTCTGAAGGACCCGGTGACCGGTACGGTCGCGCTGGTGGACGGCGAGATCGCGGAGGACCTCACGCGCTACTTTGCCGAGAGCGAGCAGATCCCGTCCGCGTGCGCGCTGGGCGTGCTGGTGGATACCGACTGCTCGGTCAAATGCGCGGGCGGCTGGCTGGTGCAGCTGATGCCCGGCGTAAAGGATGCGGACATCGACCGGCTGGAAGCCAATCTGGCGAGGCTCGAACCCATGACCACGATGCTGGATAAGGGCATGCGCCTCGAGGAGATCGTGCAGGCCGTGCTGGACGGCTTTGACGTAGAGTTCCTGCAGACCGACGCGATCGGCTACCGCTGCGCATGCAGCCGGGAAAAGGTCGAGCGCGCGCTCATCAGCATGGGCAGGGAGGAGCTCAGCAAGATGGCGGAGGAGCAGGAAACCAGCGAGGTGACCTGCCAGTTCTGCGACAAGGTCTACCACTTCACGCGCGCAGAATTGCAGCAGCTGTTGGCTCACGCAGAAAAATGAAAAATTCGTTAAAAACCTGTTGACATTTTGACGGATATTCGATATAATAATTCTCGTCGCTGATGAGTTTTCAAAAGCGGCGACGATCCGGCCCGGTAGCTCAGTTGGTTAGAGCGCCAGCCTGTCACGCTGGAGGCCGTGGGTTCAAGTCCCATCCGGGTCGCCACTTTTTCTGATGACATATTCGAGTTCCGGATGGGACTTGAAAGGGCGGCAGCGCGTGCGCTGCAAACAATGATCCGGTGGATCATTGTTTAGCCCGTGGGTGTCAACAGAAATGACCACAGGGATGCAGATAGGCGGTGAAAACCCCTTGAAGCTGCCCAACAGGGTCGCCATTCTTCAATCGTTAATCGTTTCGATTGAAGAACATTTGCCTCTGTAGCTCAGTCGGTAGAGCAGGGGACTGAAAATCCCCGTGTCGGTGGTTCGATTCCGCCCGGAGGCACCA